>JAAUTD010000001.1:0-42500 GCA_012031845.1 Synechococcaceae cyanobacterium SM1_2_3 | reverse complement strand
TCCAGCTTCTTAATGAACTCTTCTATATCCCTACTACCCGAAAAGTAGTAAGACAGCAATTATTAACTAAACCAAATTTTTTCACAAGAGGAAACAAAGAAAAACATTTCTTGCGTACTTCCAATTCACTACAATTTCGCAAGAAAGATGGATTATAGACAATAAAATTTGAACGTCAAGCACCCATTTGATTTTCTCATCCACTAAAACCTATCTAACCTGCCGAAAACGAACGAACCCTCAATCCTTAGCTTTAGATCGAAAGTGGTGTTTCTTGAATATCATGGTTAGCTATACCATCCACGCACTTGGTTTTCAGCAAATGAAACAAGAACCTGTGGTACGCGGTCGGTTCGCGCCGTCTCCCACTGGGCCATTACATTTTGGCTCCCTGATTGCGGCGATGGGCAGTTTTCTGGAAAGTAAACGGTGCAATGGCGAATGGCTGGTGCGCATCGAAGATGTGGATACCGCCCGAGCCATGCCGGGGTCTTCGGATGTCATTCTGCGCACCTTGGAACGCTGCGGGCTGCACTGGGATGGGCCAGTGTGGTATCAAAGCCAGCGAACCAAATTCTATCAAGCAGAATTGGATCGCCTGCTGGAGGCTGGCCTCGCCTATCCCTGCACCTGTTCACGACGTGATTTGGCGCTCAATCCCCGCGCCCGCGACGGCAGCCCGATCTATTCAGGTAGCTGTCGCAGTGGTGTCCGCCAGCCGGGACGACCTCACGCTATCCGCCTGCGGGTCAACGATGCCCCCATCATTTTCCACGACCGAATTCAGGGCAACTTTAAGCAAAATCTGGAGAGTGAAGTCGGCGATTTTGTGATTCGCCGCGCCGACGGCCTGTTCGCCTACCAACTGGCTGTGGTGGTGGATGACGCTGCTCAGGGCATTAACCAAGTGGTGCGTGGCTGCGACCTGCTGGATTCCACCCCCCGGCAGATTTATTTACAACGCCTGCTGCATCTGCCTACTCCCGATTACACTCATCTGCCGGTGGTGTTAGATGCCTGCGGCGAAAAATTGAGCAAACAGACCAAGGCCAAGCCGCTGGATGATCGAAACCCGGCTCCAGCACTCTGGACCGCGTTGCAACTTCTGGGGCAACAGCCACCGTCTGATCTAACCAGAGAATCACCCGCAATCATCCTAGATTGGGCACTGGATCATTGGCAACTGAAGGATGTGCCAACCGGCACCGCATTTCATATTCCAGAATTCCCGTCAGCAAACCCACTTTTGTCAGACAACAGCCATTTTGGCCTTACCACTTCCCGCAGCAAGTTGAAACGGTAAATCCCCGCTCGCTTCCCAGCGGCGATGGACTACATTTAATAAAATCTTGGACTAAGCTGAAATAACAAAAAGCAAGCCCGCAACCTCCGCTTGCCGCATCTTCCGTCGGCCATTTCCCCGACACATTTGAGACCACGCACCACCATTGGAGACCGTAATGTCCGAAGTCAAAGTTTATCCAGTACCCGCCGAAGTTGCCGCCCACGCTTGGATCAATGATGCGCAATATCAGGAAATGTACAAGCGTTCCGTTGATGACCCCGAGGGTTTCTGGGCGGAACAGGCCGAGAAGTTTGTCACCTGGTTCAAACCGTGGGACAAAGTATTGGACTGGGATTTCACCAAGGGCCACATCCGCTGGTTCGAGGGCGCCACACTCAACGTCAGCTACAACTGTCTGGATCGGCATCTGGCGGCACGCGGCGATCAGGTGGCGATCATCTGGGAAGGCGACAGTCCTAACGAAGACCGCAAGGTCACCTACAAACAACTGCATACTGATGTGTGCAAGTTTGCTAATGTCCTGAAGGGGCTGGGCGTCAAGAAAGGAGATCGGATTTGCATCTACATGCCGATGATCCCGGAAACCGCCGTCGCCATGCTGGCTTGCACCCGTATTGGCGCGATCCATTCCATCGTCTTTGGCGGCTTCTCGCCGGAATCGCTGAAGGATCGCATTCTCGACGCCACCTGCAACCTGGTCATTACTTCGGACGAAGGCTTGCGCGGCGGACGGAACGTGCCGATGAAGGCCAATATCGACAAGGCGCTGCTCAGCACCCCCAGCGTGCAAAAGACCGTGGTCGTCAAGCGCACCGGCGGTAATGTCGCCTGGGTTGAAGGCCGCGATGTCTGGTATCACGAGCTGATGGCGACCGCCTCCACAGACTGCCCGCCAGAACACATGGACGCCGAAGACCCGCTGTTTATCCTCTACACCTCCGGTTCCACTGGCAAACCGAAGGGCGTGCTGCACACCACCGGCGGCTATCTGCTGCACACCGCGATTACCCACAAGTACATTTTTGATTACCACGACGGCGATATCTACTGGTGTACCGCTGACGTGGGCTGGGTCACCGGCCATTCCTATATCGTCTACGGCCCGCTGTGCAATGGCGCGACGACTCTGATGTTCGAGGGCATCCCCACCTATCCGAATGTCAGCCGGTTCTGGGAAGTGGTGGACAAGCATCAGGTCAACATCTTCTACACCGCGCCGACTGCGATCCGCTCTCTGATGCGCGAAGGCGAAGAACCAGTCAAGCGGACTTCGCGCAAATCGCTGCGGCTGCTGGGTTCTGTGGGCGAACCGATCAACCCGGAAGCCTGGGAGTGGTACTACAACAATGTCGGCGATGGCCGCTGCCCGATTGTGGACACCTGGTGGCAGACCGAAACCGGCGGCATCCTGATCACTCCGCTGCCCGGCGCGACTCCGCTGAAGCCCGGTTCCGCCACTCGTCCATTCTTTGGGGTATGCCCGGCGATGGTGGATGCCGAAGGCCAGTTCCTGGAGGGCGCGACCGACGGTAATCTGGTGATCACCCGCCCGTGGCCAGGAATCATGCGCACCGTATACGGCGATCATCCGCGCTTCATCGAAACCTACTTTCGATGTACAAGGGTTTGTACTTTACCGGCGACGGCGCCCGCCGCGACGAGGACGGTTACTACTGGATCACTGGCCGGGTGGACGACGTGATCAACGTCTCCGGTCACCGCATGGGCACTGCCGAAGTCGAATCGGCGCTGGTGCTGCATCCCGCAGTCGCCGAAGCCGCCGTGGTCGGTTTCCCGCATGAAATTAAGGGGCAAGGTATCTACGCCTACGTCACGCTCAAGGTCGGCGTTGAACCCACCGATGAACTGCGCAAGGAACTAATCGCGCACGTCCGCAAGGAAATCGGCCCGATTGCATCCCCCGATGCGCTGCAATGGGCGCCCGGTCTGCCCAAGACCCGCTCCGGCAAGATCATGCGCCGCATTCTGCGCAAGATCGCGGCGAATGAAGTGGATGCCTTGGGCGATACTTCGACCCTGGCCGATCCGAATGTAGTCAGCGATCTGGTGGATAACCGCGCCGTCAAGTAACCGCAGGCGATTACCGCCGTCACAAGGCAGGCGCTGCGCACCCGCAAAAACAGGAACCCGATCCTCATTTAAGGATCGGGTTTTTTAATGCCCGATCAAATTTCCGCTCTTAAATGGTTGAATTATGCGAGGGGGATTGTTCAAAATTCACGGGACAGCATTAAGAGCCGAGCCGGTCCAGCCGTCGGCGCCCTATCTACCCCCGCCTTAGCAGGAGATCGGTTATGAGCGATGTTGATCCCATCATCGGCAATTGGTATCGCAACCAGGAAACCGGCAACGATTTCGAGGTCGTCGCGCTCGACGAAGACGCCCAGACTATTGAAATCCAGTATTTTGATGGCGAATTGGAAGAAATTGATCTGGATGCTTGGTACGAGCTGCCCATTGAGTCCATTGAAGCCCCAGAGGATTGGTCTGGCCCCTTCGATGAAATGGAATCGGATGATTTGGGCTATGACGACGAAGATGAAGAGGATAAGGAGGATGAAGACGACATCAGCGATGAAGATGATCTTCTTGCTGACCGCGACGAACGCTAAACTCTGTCTTTACCATAGATATCCGCTGGCAAATCCCATTTATTCCACCTCATGTTGCAGGAAGTCTCCGCTGTGAATCGCCAACTCCCATGAACTGGTTCAATACTGCACTGACCGAGCGACTCGGCATCCGCTACCCGATTATCCAGGCGCCGATGGCGGGCGGCGCAGGTACGCCACAACTGGTGGCGGCCGTCGCCAACGTCGGCGGCATGGGATCGCTGGCAGGCGGTTATTTGCAACCGGAACAACTGCGACAAGCCATTGCCGAGGTGCGCACGCTCACCGACCAGCCATTTGCGGTTAACCTGGCGGTGTCGGCTCCCGCCAAAGCGGATCCAGCCCAAATCAGCCGCGCATATCAACTACTGGCCCCCTATCGCGCTGAGTTGGGGCTGCCGCCGGATCCGCCGCCACTGACCGATCCGCCGGAGTTTGAGCAACAACTGGATGTAGTGCTCGAAGAAGGCGTGTCAGCGTTGAGCTTTATTTTCGGTGTGCCCGACACGGTGTATCTGGAAATGCTGCGGGATGCCGGAGTGGTTACGCTGGGTACGGCCACCCACCTGCTGGAAGCCATCCTGCTGGAGGAAAGCGGGGTGGATTTCATTATCGCCCAAGGCGCCGAAGCAGGCGGTCATCGCGGCACTTTCATCGGCCATCCTGAACAAGGAATGGTGGGCATCCTCACCCTGATTCCATTGCTGTCCAAGCATATTTCAGTTCCGGTGATTGCGGCGGGCGGGATCATGGACGGCGCGGCATCGCCGCCGCCCGGGTATTGGGCGCCGTCGGCGTCCAGATGGGCACGGCTTTTCTGGCTTGCCCGGAAAGACGGCTCTCATCCCGCCCATCAAAGCGCTGCTGCGCGAAGGCAGCGAGATTCGCCACGACCTTAAGTCGGGTGTTCACTGGACGTTATGGCCGGGTGTTGCGCAACCGGCTGAGTGAAGGTTTGCGCTCTCATGAAGCCGAACTGCCGGGTTTTCCGCTGCAATTGTTGCTGACCCACGATTTACGAAAAGCGGCGGCGGCGCGGAACCGGGCTGACCTGATGGCGCTGTGGGCCGGACAGGGTTGCCACCTGTGCGAGGAACGACCCGCGGCTGAATTGATCGCGATCTGGCTGGATCAGGCAGCGGCGCTACTGGGAAAAGAGGAATCTGCATGCAATTTTGCGCCGGGATCAGCCGCTAACGATGCTGGCGATCCCGATTCGGATTCAGCGCCGCTTGACCAGTAGTTGGCGCAACCGCACCCAATCAAAAGCAGGTCCCGGATCGGTCTTGCGACCCGGCGCAATGTCGGCATGACCGATTAACCGTTCCGGCGTCATCGTCGGATAGGTTTGCCACAAGGCCAGAATCACCGTCGCAGCGCTGGATACTGCCGGTCGTCGTAAGCAATGTCATCGGCTCCTTCCAGCTCAATCCCGATACTAAAGTCATTGCAGCGTGAACGTCCGGCATATTCCGACACGCCCGCATGCCAGGCTCTCCGGTGGAATGGCACGTACTGGATGAGTTCGCCATCCCGCCGAATCAGCAGGTGCGCTGACACCCGGAGTCCAGCAATGGTCTGAAAATAAGGGTGAGCGGACGGATCAAGCCGGTCGGTGAACAGCGCATCTATCCACGGCCCGCCAAACTGGCCGGGTGGAAGACTGATGCCGTGAATGACAATCAAGTCGGCTACCGTTCCCGGTGGCCGGTCATCCCCATTGGGCGAAGGTTGATAGCGGGCCGCATCCAGCAGACCGGTCACCGGATCAATCCGCATCCTGGGTTACAGCACGGTTTGATCGAAGTCGTAGATCATGTCGGTATGGGGCCGCTGCAAGAAAAAGCCCTGTACATAATCAATGCCACAGGACCACAGTGCCGGAAGCGCCGCCGCATCTTCGATCCCGGTGACAATGGTTGTTACGCCCTGAGTGGCAAGGTCGCGGGTCATCTGATTGAGTTGTTCCTGGCGAGTCTTATCGTTAATCAGTTTTTGGGTAAACCCAATATCCAGCTTGATGTAATCAGCCTGCAAAAGCTGAACCAAATCTTGAGCGCGCTCATGACCGCTAAAATGATCCAGGGAAATCCCGCAGCCCAGTTCCTTAAGTTGCCGCAGGAACGGCAGCAACACTTGTTTATTCAGTTCAGCTGTGGTTTCCACCATCTCAAAGACCAGGCTGGAAGCGGGCACTCCGGTTTTTTGCAGCCCGCCTTCAAGCCAGTTCAGCAGTTCGTTGTCCTGCAAGATGGTCGGCGAGATGTTAATGAACAGGATCGTGGATCGCCCATGCGCCCTGCGCTCCCGCAACACCCGAATCGAATGGGCAATCACCCAACGATCCAGCACCATCCCAATCCGGTGGCGCTTGATCAGGCTAAACACAGTCTCCGGCAACAACTCCCAGCCTTCATGATTGCGCATCCGCAGCAACACTTCATAGCGTTCGGTGGTATCGCCGCGCAGGCTGACAATCGGCTGAAACAGCAGGTTCATCCGCTGTTGCTGCACCGCCTCGCGAATCTCCTTGAGCAGATGTTGCTGATGGGGATCTTCGGTATCGGGTTCGGTAACCTTGCCATGATCGACATGAATCCGGGTGTCTTTACTGTCGTGCGCCATGCTCCGGGCCAGATCCGCACGCTGGATCAAAGTGGCGGCTTCGCGCATTCCAGGATTGGCGATACTGATGCCGATGCTGGTGCGTAACGGCGCATCGCCACTGGTCAGCCGATAGGGTTCGGTTTCCAACGCGGTTTGCACCGCCCGCGCTTGGCCAGCAATGCCTCCTGGCTGGCGAAACCCAGCAAAACCATGAACAGTGCGTCGCCAAAACGGGAAGCAATCGGCCCCGATCCCAAAACAGCTTGCAAGCGTTTGGCCGCCTGTTCCACCACATCGTCGGCGGCCGCCACATCCTGGTTTTCCAAGGCGCGTAGATTGTCCAGCGCAATCAACATGATCGCCAGCGGCTGGGCGCTGGCGGAAGTAGCAACCAGCGCCCGATTCAGGTGAACAAGAAAGTAGGGCCGGTTGTACAGACCGCTGACCGTATCCCGGTTGCTCAGTTGGCTGAATTTACGGTACAGACCACGGCCTTGCCGCAAACGCCTGGCAACCGCTGCAAAGAGCAGTTCAGGATTCACCGGCTTGGCCAGCAGGGCTTCGCCCCCCATGCCGCTGGCCGACAGGCGCTGGCCGATGTTGGTTTGCGCCGACAGCAGCGCCAATGGCAGTTCGCGGAACAGTTCGTGTTGCTGGATAGCCTGGGCCAGCATCAAACCGTCGATTTCCTTCAGGTCCAGGCTCATCGGACCAGCAAGCTGGGCCGAAAATGATAAAGGGCTTGCAAAATCAGCGACGGTTGAGCCAGCACCTGCGTCGCCATGCCTCGACTATTGAGCCAACGCTCGATCTCACGGGCCGAGGGCATAGAGTCATCCACGATCAGGACGCGGTGATCAATCGCTTTCAGCACTCGCTCATCCAGAGCTTCCAGCAACATCGGCATGTCCACTGGCTTGATAAAATAGCCAGCGCCACCGGCTTCCACTGCATCCAGCCGGGCCATGATGTCGCCGCGATCAGCCAGGAAAAACAGCGGTGTTTCCGGGGCCAGCCGCTGCCGCAGACTGGATATCTGTTGCAAGCTTGACTGGACATCGGTGAAATAATCCAAATCAATCAGCAGGGCCGCAGGTTGCTGGGCCTGGCTTAGCAACAGATGGACTTCAGCCAGTCCGCTCAATAACCGAACCTCATAGCTGCTGCGCTGTTCGATCTTGCGCGCCAGATCGCGGGCGGATTCTGGCCCCACCAGCCACAGTAATGGCGCCACCGAAGCCTGTTTAATCAGCGGCCGGGAGCTTTCATTTTTCTCCCACTTGGGGAACAGCGGAGCCGTGAGTACATCGTCCAGTTGCGGATTACCTGATGCGCTGGGTTCAAGCGGCGCGCCATTATCAACTACTGGCGCCGCCCGGCAGATTGCGTCTACTACCGCAATCAGGCGCTCCCGTTCGGCGCCCTTGGGCAATTCGCCTTTTTCCAGACACTGGCCGATTTGCTGTTCGAGCCGCTCGGCCAGCCCTACAATCCGGCGGCAGTCAGGTCGCGGTCGGGTCAGAACCAGCACATCCTGAGTCACCCGCAGCAGCATCACAAAAAAATCCCGGCTCCACTTGATATAAACCAGTTTTTCAGCGAGGTCCTCAATGCGCTGAAGCTTGCCGACGATTGATTCCGGTGGGGCGGATTTTGATTCCATAGCCGTTCTTCTTACAGGTTCCGAGACTTAAATGGCGAGTAACCCTAAGCGGGTTGTGCGTGCGCAGCGTGGATAAAACCGTTCGTTCATCGATTGAAGAACGCACGCCTGAGGGTGTGCGTTCTGTCCACTGCTTAATCCTGTCGCCTTGAGCCACGCGCATTCTCGACCGCTCGGCCGAAGCCGCTATGGACTCACTGGGCATCAAGATGATAGGAAATAATCCGTTCAACTTCATTTTGGATCCCATAATCACCGGACACCGCTGATGCAGATTAGCGGGCGGCAGTTCCATGATCCGCTCGGCGCCAGTGGTGGCCAGTCCACTGGCCTGTTCAACGATGAAACTCATCGGGTTGGCTTCGTACAATAATCGTAGCTTGCCTTCCTGATTTTTGGAGCGGATTTTGCGATCAATCGGGTACAGAAAAACACCGCCCCGGGTCAATACCCGATGGACATCTGCGATCATCGCCCCGGCCCAGCGCATGTTGAAATCCTTGCGGCGCGGGCCTTCCTTGCCCGCGAGGCATTCGTCAATGTAACGCCGCACGGGTGGATCCCAAAAGCGCATATAGGCCATGTTGATGGAAAATTCCTGAGTGTCTGCAGGAATCTGCATATCCGGGTTGGTCAGAATGAATTCGCCGATGCGCTGATCCAGAGTGAAACCGTTAACGCCGTGGCCGGTCGTCAACACCATCATCGAGGATGGCCCATACAAAGCATAACCTGCGCAAACCTGCCGTGTTCCCGGCTGCAAAAAATCATCTTCGGTAGGCTCGCCCACTGCGCCTTCCGGGCGTCGCAGAATTGAGAAAATGGTGCCTACTGCGCCATTGACATCGGTGTTGGTAGACCCGTCCAGCGGGTCAAACACCAACAGGTACTTGCCGCGCGGGTATTGAACCGGCAAGTGATAGACATCCGCCATCTCCTCCGACGCCATTGCCGCCACATGACCCGCCCATTCATTACGCTTAATAAACAGGTTATTGGAGATGACATCCAGTTTTTTCTGCGTCTCGCCCTGGATGTTTTCCGTGTCAGCGGCGCCAAGCACGCCGATCAGACTACCGTAGCGAACCGCACTGGAAATCGCCTTGCAGGCAATGACAATGTCGTTAATTAAGGCGGTGAAATCACCGGATACCCCTTTGATTCGCCGTTGTTCTTCGATGAAGTATTCAGTAATGGTCGTACCGATGGACATGATCATGCTCCCTAGGCTGTAAAAGATAGATGGGCTATAGCGGCGATGAGTGATGGTTTTGTGGGCCGCGTCGGGATTATATCATTGGACACAAAATAATTATGGTTTTGGATGCCGTGTTCCGCAGATTTATGTTGCAACGCAATAATTTTTGTTGTAATTATGTGGCACATCATTATGAATCGGGAGAGTGTCATGAGCGAAAAGCCGGTGGTATGGGCCGAGCCGTTTAAATCTTGGGTTGCGCCGTTGACCCGGTTTAACCAATTTGTGGTTGGTCAAGCCGAGCAATGGGCAACGCTCCAGATGGGCAGTCTGAAAGCCTATGTGGATTTGGGCGTGGCGCAGATGCGGGTCGCAATTAAGGTTACCGATCCACAGAGCTTGCACGAATTTGCCGACAGCCAGTTTGCCGTATCGAGCTTTGTCGGGCACCGGGTGCTGGATGATGGTCGGGCGCTGGTCGAGTGGAACAATAACTGTCAGACCCAGGCTAACCGTCTGGTCAGGGAAAACCTGCTAGGTCTGCTGTTCAAGTAAATCTACGCCGAAACCGCTGTAGCTCATGCGCCAAAACGCCGCCCCAAGGGCGGCGTTTTTATGGATTATCATCGGCACGAACGCCGGAGCTTGCGATCTAGTCATAACCACAGGACTTTCGCTTCGGATTCAAAAACCGTTCGGGGTGAGCCTGTCGAATCCCGATATTTTACCGATGAATGCCCTTCGACAAGCTCAGGGCGAGCGGATAGAGCGAAAGTCCTGAACCAATAACCCACCTACCTGGAGATATGTGATGCCCAACCATGTCTGCATGGGCGCAACCATGATGTGTACTTTCGGAGTAGCGCCCAGCTCCCTTATCGTATTACCTACCAACAAAACCATGACCAGCTATGTGCCAGCGGCAAATATCATGGATAACAAGCCCATCGTGAATATCCCGCCCTTTGGCATGTGCAGCAGTCCGTCTAATCCGACCGTGGCCTCAGCCACCGCTGCGGCATTGGGTGTACTCACGCCAATGCCCTGCGTCCCGGTCATCGCTGCGCCGTGGGCGCCAGGCTCTACTACGGTGATGCTGGCCAATCAACCCGCGCTAAACAATACATCCAAGCTCACATGCAATTGGGGCGGGGTCATCTCGATTACCGCGCCGGGACAAACGACTGAGCAGATTCCGTAAGCTCAGGCCGCACCCCGTTTCCCAAGCCGCTTGAGTTGATCAGAAGCGCCGATTTGCTTCATCAGGGCTTTCGCTTTGAGAGGTAGCGCGAGCTTCACCGCCCGTGTTGAAACGGGCAGGATGCCGGTTCTACGTCGCAGTCAGCGAAAGCCCCGCAATGAATCAGTACTCGACTTTGGCGTAAATCTTCTCCGCCGCCTGACGCGCATCCCGCAGCGTATCAATGCCTTGTGCAGCCAATAGTGGAACCATCCGTAGAAAAATTTCACCCGTGACCAGCGCATCACCCAAAGCAGTATGTCGCGCAACTACCGTCACCCCCAGTCTCTCGGCTATTGCTTCCAGTGAATGAGATTGCTGATTGGGATGCAAGACCTGCGACAATAACAATGTGTCCAGCACGGGTTGAGTAAAGCGAATGCCCGTTCGATCTTCTTTGATTTGCAGGAAACGTAAATCAAAGCCAGCATTATGACCCACCAGCACCGTATCAGCGCAGTACTCATGGAATTGCGGCAGCACCTCGTCAATAATCGGTTGCCCGCGCAACATCTCATTGGATAAGCCATGAATCGCTTCTGAAACTGCGGCAATCGGTCGCTTCGGATCAATCAGTTGTTCATAGGTTTCATGTTTGAGCAGGCGATTATTGACAATGCGCACTGCGCCAATAGCGATAATTTCATCTCCCGCCGATGGATTAAGGCCTGTCGTTTCAGTATCAAAGACGGTATAGCTCAAATCAGTCAGCGCCAGCGGATCGAATTCAGCGGCATCACCGGTTTGCTTGAATAAATCAAAATCATAGAATGCCGGACGACTTTCACCATAGGGAATAGGCGTTTCAAATGAAGCCCGCATTGGTTTAATGATCGGCAACAGCAGCCGAAATAGCGCCCTTTGTCGTTCCGGTTCTGCAATGAATACAATTTCAGCCGCATGACGTTCAGTCACATCACGCAGCGTCAGGGGACTGTCCTCACCGCCAACCTGCATCGGTTCCATTTCCCAGTCGTATAGCGTGTGTTGCGAAACAAATGACCCTGACCAAATCAAATCCAGTTCTACAATTCGTCCATGCCGCGCCAGATTAAAGCGCACTTCAGTGATTCCGCATTCATGCTGCAACCGCCCAGCCAGACAGGCAAGAGCCTGGCTCAAGGTATAACTGTCTGCCTTGATCCACAGAGAATCATCAACGACTTCGGTCATGACGCTCAGACCGAGTCGGCTTTCGATCCGGCGCTGCGCCGCCGCAATAATATCAACGCCCAGCATCTCTTCCAGCGGCCAGCGGGTTTTCAGGGAGTCGGCATAATCAGCAGTGGTCTGATCCAGTTTGCCGCTGAGCGCGCGCACTTCTTCACTGATGACCTGAATAAACTGATCCCGCTGCGCTGGCTCGCAATTCGGATAACTCATCAAGGTTTCTACTGCGGCCCGGATATTCGCCAGCGCGGCCCGGCTCCCTTCGGTAAACGACTGCAACAACATATCGCGGGTGGTATCCAATTCAAAGATATGGGTAATGTTCTCCAGCGTCATAACGAATCCACTGACATCCATTCTATGGCTGGACGGGACTAATGGCGTGGTCAGCACTGGCGCCATTCGCACCCGGATCAGTTGGCCGGATCGGGCGGTAATTACGAACTGTGTATTCAGCCCGGCTTCGTTTTCTCCAGTCGCACCTGGATGTTTTCCAGTTCGTGCGCCAGCAAGCTGCGATCAATCACCGTAAAATTGACCGCCCCAAGCCAATAATTGTGCTTGACCCTCCGCTGCGTCCACTGACTAATACCCCTAGCGTCTGTCGCGCCCGTTCGTTGTAGAGCAGGATGCGCCCATCAATATTGCATACCAGCACTCCCTGCGACAGTTCGGACATGAGCGCCGCCAACCGGTTTTTCTCTGCTTCCACGGAAGCCTTGGCCTGCGCCACCTTGGTTTCGAGGTCCTGCGCCAGGGTTTCGCGATGCTCCGCCAGCGTATTGACCGCCTGCGCCAAACGCTTAATCGCGGAGGGACCGGCCACTTCAACCCGATGACCAGCATTCGCACTGAGGAGGATGCGGATTCCTTCGGCGATTTGAGCGTTCCCTTCACATAGAGTTGATAAGCGATGAAAAAGGCGATACCCAAAATCGTCAGCCGCAACACGCCAAGCTCAATCAGCAACGCCCTTTGCGTCGCCAGCAGCGCGGAAAATTGCTGACGTTGTTCCGGCTCCAAGTCGTGGTAAACCGCATAGCCCGCCGCCAGTTCCAGACCGGCAATCAGGATAAGGAAGGCCAGAAGGGCAACCAGGGTTTTTATCGTTTCGTTCACGGGTGAACCAAAGTCAATGTCAAGAATGTTTATACAGCATAGACAAGAGCGGACATGGCTTATACATTTTCAAGGCCCTGACTTGTGGCTTGCTGTGAGACTGGGTTTTTCATCCATCCATCGAGAGGAAAAAAAATGTCAACCGCCATCTACGAGCGGATTCGCAACAATCCAAAATTCGACGAACTGGTTACTACGCGCAGCCGCTTTGCGTGGACACTGACGGCTGTGGTTTTGGGCATCTATTTCGTTTTCATCATGATTGTGGCGTTCAATCCAAAATTGCTGGCGACGCCCATCTTCGCGGGCGGCACCGCCTCCATTGCCTGGCCCATCGGCGTAGGCATGATCCTGTTGTTCTGGTTGATGACCGGACTCTATGTTTACCGCGCCAACGGTGAATTCGACGATATCAACGCTGAAGTCATCAAAGGAGCGATTGAATGAATCATCAACTGTTGAAGTTTGTCGGCGCTGCGCTGGCGTTGGGCTGGGTGGGGCTGGCGGTGGCCGCTCCGGATGTGGGTCAAGCTGAAAAACAGGGGCTTAACATTCATGCCATCGTGATGTTCTTCATCTTTGTGATGGCGACCCTGGGCATTACCTACTGGGCGGCCAAACGCACTAAAACCGCCAGCGATTATTACTCCGCGGGCGGCGGCATCACCGGCACCCAGAACGGCTTGGCCATTGCGGGCGATTATATGTCGGCGGCCACCCTGCTCGGTTTGACCAGCCTGACCTATTTCCAGGGCTTTGATGGCTACATCTACTGCATCTGCTTCTATGTGGGCTGGCCGTTCATCATGTTCATCATGGCTGAACGGCTGCGCAATCTGGGCAAGTTCACCTTCGCCGACATCACCTCCTACCGGCTGGATCAGCGGCAAGTCCGCACCGTCGCCGCCGATTGGCTCACTGACCGTAGTGGTGTTCTATCTAATCGCGCAGATGGTGGGCGCGGGACAACTGATCAAGCTGCTATTCGGATTGGAGTACTGGATTGCGGTGGTCATCGTCGGCGTGTTGATGGTGGTTTATGTCACCTTCGGCGGCATGATCGCCACCACCTGGGTGCAGATCATCAAGGCGTGCCTGCTGCTGGGCGGCGGTTCGCTGGTGATGCTGCTGGCGTTCTCCCAGTTCGGCTTCAATTTCGAGACGCTGGCGACCAAGGCGGTCGAGAATTCCAAGAAAGGCATCGCGTTGATGGGGCCGGGTTCTCTGCTGGCCGATCCGGTGACGGCGGTCTCGTTGTCACTGGGTTTGATGTTCGGCACCGCCGGTCTGCCCCATATTTTGATGCGCTTCTTCACCGTGCCCAACGCCAAGGAGGCGCGCAAGAGCGTGTTCATCGCTACCCTCTGCGTTGGTTTCTTCTTCACCGTGGTGGCGATCATGGGCCTGGCGGCGGTCACCATCGTCGGCACCAACCCGCAGTATTTCGAGGGCGGCGTTCTCGGCGGCAAGCTGTTGGGCGGCAACAATATGCCGGCCATGCACTTGGCCCACGCGGTCGGCGGCAACATGATGCTGGGCTTTTTGTCGGCGGTGGCCTTCGCCACCATTCTCGCCGTCGTGTCGGGCTTGGCGCTGGCTGGCGCTTCGGCGATCTCCCATGACATCTACGCCAACGTGATCCGCAAAGGTCAGGCCACCGAGGCCGAGGAAGTGCGCGTATCCAAACGTTCTTCACTGTTTCTCGGGGTGTTGGCCGTCCTGCTGGGCATTGCGTTTGAAAAGCAGAACGTGGCGTTCATGGTCGGTCTGGCTTTCGGCGTGGCCGCATCCTGCAACTTCCCGGTGCTGATCCTTTCGATGTACTGGAAGGGACTGACCACGCGGGGCGCGATCTGGGGCAGTATTGCCGGTCTGGTGTCAGCGGTGCTGATCGTCGTGCTGTCCAAAGCGGTCTGGGTCACCGTACTCGGCAATCCCAAGCCGCTGTTCCCGTATGAACAGCCGGCGATCTTCTCGATGCCGATAGCATTCTTTATGGCTTGGTTGGGATCGGTGACTGACAACAGCGCCCAGGCGGTGCGGGAGAAAGAGGCATTCGAGGATCAGTATGTGCGCGCTCAAACCGGCTTTGGCGCAGCGGGCGCAGCGGCGCATTAGTAAAATCTGGAGTGCGCAGCTTTTATTCTGCCGTTATCCTGATTAAACGGCGATCTGATTCGCCACTCTAAAAAGCAGAGGGAAGATCACAGGATCTTCCCCTTTTTGACGATACGGCAACCGGCTTAGAACAGCGGCTGTTCCGACACGATCAAGCCATCTTCATCGGCATAAAGATAATGCCCCGGAATGAAAGTAACGCCGGCAAAGCGCACCGGAATATCGCGCTCGCCGACGCCACGCTTGACGCTTTTTAATGGATGGACGCCTAAAGCCTTAACGCCAACGCCCAGTTCGCTAAGGGCCGTGGAATCGCGGACGCAGCCGTTGACGACAATGCCCGCCCAGTCATTTTCTTCGGCCATTTCGGCCAGTTGATCGCCCAGCAGCGCACAGCGAATGGAGCCGCCGCCGTCCACCACCAGCACCCGGCCTTCGCCAGGCTCCTCAAGCAGAGTGCGAACCAGGGAATTATCCTCGAATACTTTCAGGGTCACGATGGGGCCGCAGAACATTACCTCACCGCCATAATCATTGAAAATCGGCTCGGCAATTTGTAGCCGGTCAGAAAAATCATCACAAAGGTCAGTCGTTTTAAAATCCATAGGGGCGCTCTCGCGGGTTGGGACAGGGGCGCGAAAAGTCTAGCACAACCGGTCTGGCCCTTGGCGGCGGGTTGTTGAGATTGTCTTTTATGCCAAGCGAGGCCACATTTTTCGGCGAATAAAACGATTGTGAGGCCAAATAACAGAGTGCTACGGTAAAAGTCGCCGCAAGGCAAACCATCAAAGTCGGGCAATTCGTCATTGCCCGATCTGATTCAAGTCGCCCAGTCATTGGTTAATGAATAACCCAATGTGCATCAGTCACCAGACAAATCCCTCCGAACCGTTTCAGTAAAGGACGAATGGCGTCGACAATTTCCTGCATTTTTTCTTCCGGGCAGGCCGTCATGACATAACTGTTCTTAAACACGTCAGTTAATTCATCGCCTGATCGCAGGCCACGATCCCCGCTGCCGGTGACATCTCGAATCACGGTATAGCCAGAGATGCCCAAGCCGTCGAGAATTTTGACAATCTTTGCCAATTCCGGGAAATCCATGATGATTTCAATGCGCTTTACCGGCTGCATGGGTATTAGCTCCAGAAAAATTTAAGGGTAGACAGATACAGAGGTAGGCCGACGATAATGTTAAAAGGAAAAGTGATCGCCAGTGACATTGGCACATACAGGCTGGGATTGGCGTCGGGAATGGACAGGCGTACTGCGGCCGGCACAGCGATATAAGAGGCGCTGGCGCACAGCATGACCAATAACAGCGCATCCCCTAATGACATATCCATTATTTTAGCCAGCACAGCAGCCAGCGCGGCGTTAATCAACGGGATCAGAATAGCGAAAGCGGTCAGCGACGCGCCCGCTTTCCTTAAATCCTTTAGGCGTCGAGCTGCCACCAGTCCCATATCCAGCAGGAAAAAGCACAGCACTCCCCTGAATAAATCCTTCAGAAACGGTTCCAGTGCTTTCTCACCGGGAGTCCCGCCAGTGATCAGACCAATCGCCAGGCTACCCAGAATCAGGAATACTGACCCATTGAATACGGCATCCTTAAAAAGCTCCGACCAGGAAAAATCGCTGCGATGTCCCGTATAGTCAGAACCAGCCAAGCTTAATCCGCCGCCAGATAAGGAAGGCTTGGAAAACTGTTCTGCAATAGCCGCTTTAATCGAATAATAGCGGTACAGCAAAACCCCAATGATAATCGCCGGTGACTCCATGAGCGCCAATGCAGCTACCATATGTCCGCCAAAAGGAATTTCCAACTTCTGCAGAAAAGCGGTGGCGGTTACAAATGTTACTGCGCTTACTGATCCATAAGTCGCGGCAATTGCCGCCGAATCATGCACCGTCATTTTTAACCGGTTTTTTAGGATAAAAAAGGTATAGATTGGCACGATCATGGACATGATAACGGCCGCAGTCATCGCAGTTCCCACTGCCCAAGTCATGCCACTGTGGGCCAGTTCGGCTCCACCCCGATAACCAATCGACATCAACAAATACAGTGAAAAAAATTTTGCGAGCGGCTGCGGGATCTCCAGATCGGAATGTACAAATATCGCCAGCATTCCAAGAAAAAAGAACAAAATAGGCGGACTTAAAAAGTTGTTGATGATAAGGCTGGCATCCATAATTAACCCTGAGAAAAGTTCTTGAACGTTTGGCTAACCTTGACGAAACCAGTTGCAACGAGCGCCATTGTCCAGTCACACATTCAATGGTTTTACTCGCTGAATTCCGGTTCGTCAGGAGTGGGATCGCTGCATTCGACGGATTAACCGATCAAGTCTGCCGCCATTAGGAATCAGACTTTTTCTGGCATCATCGAAGAGTGATGCTCTGAAATCAGCCATTGATCGCCCACCTTGTGATAAACAAAGGTGTAGCGCGCCCGTACTTCGGTTGGCTTGCCGTCCTTAAACAGGCTGAAGGTATAGACTCCAGAGTCAATCGCCACCTCATCGAACATCCGGATGTGGCGCTCATTGATTGCGCCGCGTGGTTTGAGCTTGAGAAAGTTTTGGAAATAATCTTTTACTTCAGCCAGGTTATGACGAACCTTATTGGAAACCGTCGGCAGCAGAATTGCGTCTGGAGCATAATTCTTCAGGACTTCATCGGGATCGCCGGTTTGCAGCGAGGCATTCCAACGATCAAACAACTGCGCGATTTCCTGCTCCGGGCTTTCCGGCATCGCTGATGAGTGGTGTTCGACAATCAACCACTGATCGCCAGTCTTGCGGTAAGCAAAGGTATAACGCGCCCTGACCTCCACAGGCGCGCCATCCTTGACTAGCCTGAAGGTGTAAATCCCCGAATCAATCGCAACATCGCCATAAATATGGATATTGCGTTCATTGATGCGGCCCACCGGTTTGAGTTTAAGGAACTGGCTAAAATACTCTCTCCTCTCTGCCTGATTATCCCGGACTTGATTAGAAATCGTCGGCAACAGAATCGCGTCATCCGCGTAATTCTTCAGGACTTCATCGGGATTACCGGTTTGCAGCGAGGTGTTCCAGCGATCAAACAGTTGTGCGATTTCCTGTTCGGTAATCGCTTTTGTCGACTTAGCGACCAGAGTCAGAGCTGGCGCAGGTTGGACTGTGGGCGGTAAAGCAGCAGCGGGCTGGCTGAAAGCATAACCCGCGTAGAGACTGATCAGTAAAGCGCTGACAACAGCTGTATACGGTGCGGTCCGCTTGAAGCTTTTCATGGTCTGCCTCGCCAAGAGTTGGGGTTAGAACTGTGAGTAACAATTAAATTTATAACATGTATTTACAATACACATAGCTTACGACTGAACTGATATGTAAAGGTTCAAATTAAACAAAGATTAAATAATTAACTGGCGATTTTATCGAATTCCGGGCTATTATTAATCATAAATAATTGAATTTAATTGATAATTTATTATTTTATAAAAACCGTTGTCCCCAGAAAAGCTGCAAAACCATACTTATTAAAGTAAATTAAATCATAATAAAACGTATTGCCCCGCCTTTTCATACAGATAACGTCATTTAATTATGATTACAAGCAGGATGCCCGGCCGCACAGACCCATTTTGCAGTTGAGGGCCGGGGAGAGAAATTTAACGGCTGGTGATCTTGAGTTCGATGCGGCGATTGCGCCGATAGGCTTCGGCATTGTCGGCCGGATCAATCGGGTGATATTCGGCCATGCCCACCGCCGCCAGTCGTTCCGGCGGAATGCCCTGCTGGATCAGATAATTCACCACCTGCTGCGCCCGCGCCGTGGACAATTCCCAGTTGGAGGGGAAGCGGCCGCGCACCGGCACCCGGTCGGTATGGCCCTGTACTTCGATGATGACCGGTAAATCGGCGGGCAGGCGCGACGCCAGTTGCCGGTAAACCGCCGCAAACTTGTCCAGATCGCCGCCGCCGGCCGCAGAGAGCGTGGCCTCGCCGGAGGCAAACAGCACTTCCGACTGAAACACGAACCGGTCGCCGACCACTTTAATATCGGGATTGTTGGCGAATACTTCGCGCAAGCGGCCAAAGAAATCACTGGCGTATTTCTCCAGTTCCTCGACCCGCTCCAGCAGTTTCTTTTTCAGGGCGCTATCCAGCGCCTCGATCCGGCCTTTCTGCTGGACGATCACGACATCGCGCTGCGCCAGTTCCTGCTGACTGGCGGCCAGGCGCGATTGAGCCGCTCCAGTTCCGTCGCCAGCCGTTCGGCGCGAACGCTCAGCAGCGCGGCCTGTTCCTGGGCGCTGGTTGCAGTGAGTTCAATTTTGCTTTTGTCGGCGCCCAGCGCCGCCAGTTGGTTGCGCAATTGCGCCAGCAGTTGCTCGCGCTCGCCGACCGTGCTTTCCAGGCCTTGCACCCGCCCACGCAATCGCGCCGCCTCCTTATCGGCATCGCTGGCCAGCCCTTCCAAGTGACTAATAATCCGCTGCAACTGGCCGATGGCGGTGTCCTTGCCCATCATCTCCCGGCCAATCAGGACTTCAGTAATGACAAATACGGTGATCAGAAACACCAGCACCATCACCAGGCCGCCCCAGCGCGTCGGTGAATGCCGGCCAGATGTTGAATTCGCTTAGCGCATCACGGCGGCGGCGCATGGCTGGAATCCTGTGGCAAGGCGGATGGTTGCGCCAGCAGGCGGGCGATAATCCGCAACTCGTGGCGCAAGTCGGCGGTGCGGTCGTTCTCAATATTTTGCAGCGTGGTCCGCAGCGATTCGATTCGCTCGCCCAGATTCGCCACCTGTTCGGCCACGCGAGTGATGCCTTCGCCGCGATTCGCCAGATATTCAGTGGTCGCCGCGACCGTTCCAGCCGGTCTGTCGTGGATTGCAGCAATGCGGCCAGATGACGCGGGGAAATCGTCTCGGTCTGGGCGGTGACGGTAACCACCGGCTGCCACAGCGGAACCAGATCGCTGACCACCAGCGCCTCCAGTTGGGCGTGATGATCGTTCTGGGCGTGAAACAGTTGCAGTTCCAGAAAGCCCAGCGCCAGCGCCCCCATCAAGCCGAACAGCGACGCGGAAAATGAGGTGCCCATGCCGCCCAGCGGCGCGGCCAGTCGATCCTTGAAGCTGGCGATCAGAGTCATGGTGTCGGTCGCTTTATCGGTCGCCAGACCGCCGATCACGTCGCGTACTCCGGCAATGGTGATCAGCAGCCCGTAAAAGGTGCCGATTAAACCGAGCAGCACCAGCGCCCCGACCAGATAACGCACCAGCGCCCGCTGATCGTCGCCACGGGTCGCCAGCGAATCCAGCAGATAGGGTAGGGTAGCTGTGGCGTCACCGTGACTAATAACCCTGTGAACCTTGTTGAGAAAATCGCTGACGCCCACACGCGGAATGTTTTCCAGCAACGCCTCATTCGCCTGTTTGAGCGACAGTTCGTGGCGACGGGCCTTCAGCGCCACCACGTCCGCCTGATCAGCGGCGCGAATATCCAGCAGCGCACCCGTCATGGCCTTGAAGGTATAAGCCACGCCGAACAGAAAGGCGGCGGCAATCGCGCCATTCAGATAAGGATTGGTCAGGAACGCAGCCAGTAGAGGTTGATGGAAAAATCCAGTCAGCGCCGCCAGCGTCAGCAAAAACAGCAAGGAGCGAAACAGATAACGACTTGCGCCCCGGTTGGAGCGCCGTTCAGAGGGGGTAATGGGCATGGGACTCTCGAAAAAAGGGCGCACAGCGCGCGCCCGGTCAAGTATGGATTTGAAGCGGTTGTTATGTAGGCTGAACAGGCTGATTCCAACCGCTCTCGAAGGTAATTTCGGTCAGCGGCTTGCGTTCCCGCGCCGCCAGTTCGCGCTCACGCAAGGCGTCCGGCAACCCCTCAGCCGATGCCGGATGACCGACCGCGATCATTGCCATACACGCATGATCAGCGGGAATATTGAAGCGGGTTTTGGCCTGATCCGGGTCGAAACCGCCCATTTGATGCGCCACCAGACCGAGCGCGGTCGCTTGCAGACAGAGATTTTCGCTGGCTGCGCCGGTGTCGTATTGCGCCCAGCGATTGGGTTTGCTGTTGTGGCCAAAGTTGGGCGCGGCCACCGCCAGCAACAACAGCGGGGCATTTTTCACCCAACCCTGATTGCCCTCGGCCAGACACTCGAACGCCTGTTGCCAGGCGGCGGCGTCGCGGAACCGGTCCCAGAGCAGATAGCGCCACGGTTGATCGCCGAAACAGGACGGCGCCCAGCGGGCCGCTTCCAGCAGGGCCAGGATTTGTTCGCGGCTGACCGGCTGATCGGGATCAATGGCGCGGGGACTCCAGCGGCGGGCGATAAGATCGGCAATGGCGACCTGAGTGACAGCGGGTTTTTCCAGCATAAAATTCTCCTGATGTGAGATTGGCGATTTTGTAGACCATGCGCACTGCAAAAAAGCGAAAATAGCTTGGTTATTCTTATCATGATTTTATTGTGCGAACGGAGAACTTATGTCGTATCAGCAGGAAATCAATGATTTTCTCAGCCAGAATGTACCGCTGTTCAGCGCCATGCAGGCCCGGCTCGACCGTTGCGATGAGACCGGATTGGCGCTGGTGGCGCCGCTGGCCCCGAATATCAATGACAAAGGCATTGCGTTTGGCGGTTCGATGGCGGCGATTGCCGCGCTGACCGGTTGGGCGCTGACCCGCGTCACCTTGCGCGAACAGGGCGAGACTGCCGAGATTGTGATTACCGATAGTACGCTGAAGTTTTTGAAGCCGGTGCGCGGAAACATAGTGGCGGAGTGCGAGCGACCGGATCAGAGCGTTATTGAAAGTTTTGTGGGCGGCTATCGTCAGCACGGCAAGGCGCGTTGGACGGTGGAAGTGATCATTCGCGCTGACGGCGAACCGGCGATGACTTTTACCGGGCGCTACGCGATTTATCGGCCATAATTGTTGGCAAAGACACTTGGAAAAGCCGTTTTAACCGTATTAGCCACTAAAGGATACAAGGTTCACAAAGGATGAAAACGATAAAAGGACTTTGCAATTTAATACGGGAAACGGCGTATGCCATACATCTTTATCATGGCTATGGACACTTGGAAAAAGTGTACGAAAATGCACTGGCGCATCGGTTAAGAAAGAGAGGACTCGATGTAAAACAACAACATCCCATAACGGTGTATGACGAAGATGGAACGATTATTGGCGACTATTTTGCTGACCTGTTCATTGACGGAAGATTAATCATCGAGTTGAAAGCTTGTCAGACCTTGGCCAACGAACATATCGCCCAAATCCTTGGCTACCTTAAATCTTCGCGCATTGAAGATGGAATCTTGATTAACTTTGGCAGCTACCGATTCCAGATCAAGAAATATATCCTGAGCCAGGAAAAGCCGCCTGCGCCACAATAACTCTAAAACAAACCTGTATCTAATACCTGTCTTTATGTTTTCTGCGTTCTTTTGCGGCTAATTTCGGCAAAACGAAATCGCCAGCCCGACCAATCCGAGCCAGCGATCCCGCTTCAAATCCGGCTTTAACCCTGAATCTTGGTGCCAATACCGGCGTCAGTGAACAGCTCCACCAGCACCGCATGTTCGATCCGCCCATCCAGAATATGCGCCGCCTTGACCCCGCCGCGCACCGCATCCAGCGCACAGGCGACTTTTGGCAGCATGCCGCCGTGAATGGTGTCATCGTCAATCAAGGCCTGTACCTGACGAGCATCAAGGCCGGTCAACAAATTGCCCTGTTGATCGAGTACGCCCGTGGTGTCCGTCAACAAAATCAGCTTCTCGGCGCGCAACACTTCGGCAATTTTACCCGCTACCAGATCGGCGTTGATGTTGTAGGACTGGCCGTCCGGGCCGACCCCAATCGGCGCGATCACTGGAATGAAATTGCCGCTGATCAAAGTTTCCACAATGGATTTATCAATGCTGGCGACTTCGCCAACATGGCCCATGTCAATGATCTCCGGCGCTTCCACATCCGGGCCTTGGCGGGTCAGATTCAATTTGCGAGCGTGAATCAGATCGCCGTCCTTACCCGTCAGACCCACGGCGCAACCGCCTTGCCGATTGATGTTATTGACGATTTCCTTGTTGACCAGGCCGCCCAGCACCATTTCAACCACGTCCATCGTTTCACTGTCCGTGACCCGCATTCCGTCCACGAAGCGGCTTTCCTTGCCGATCCGCTTGAGCAGATTGCTGATCTGCGGCCCGCCGCCATGCACCACGACCGGATTAAAACCGACCAGTTTCATCAATACGATGTCACGGGCAAAGCTGTTTTTCAGCGCTTCGTTTTCCATCGCATGGCCGCCGTACTTGACCACCAGCGTTTTGCCGGCAAACCTGCGGATATAAGGCAGTGATTCAGTCAGGATATGCGCCACCTGAGTGGCGGCTTGGGCGTCCAGAGCCATAATGTCAGTTGACCTTTGGAAAAGGGGTGAATAAGAGAACGGTATCAGTCTGTTAGGGTAACCGCAGCCATTCGGATCGTTACATTTTTTTGTAGCAGAGATACTGTTACTATTTACAACAATCTGTGCTGATAAAACAACATACTTTCACCAGTGCGATCATTTTGAATAGAAGCGATGACCGGAGAGGGCAAGACCATGTTGAGCGACAAAAGCAGCAAGCCAGTCGCCGTAGTCACTGGCGCTAATCGCGGGATCGGGCTGGAAACCGTCCGGCAACTGGCCCAACGCGACATTCGCGTGATTCTCACCAGTCGCAACGCGGCCAAAGGCGAGATGGCATTGGAGAAACTACTGACCGAAGGGCTGGATGTGCTGTTTCAGCCCCTGGATGTAGCCTCGGAAAACAGCGTGGCCGAACTGGGCGCGTTCATTCATAGCCGTTGTGGCCGGGTGGATATTCTGGTCAACAATGCCGGCATCTTTCTGGATCGCCACGGCACGGAGGAAGCGGATGCATCCGGTGCAACCAGCGTACTGACCGCCAGTTTGAACACCTTGACGCTGACCCTGAAAACCAATCTGTATGGCCCGATGTTGCTGGCGCAGGAACTGACGCCGCTGATGAAACAGCAACACTATGGCCGCATCGTCAATGTTTCCAGCGGGATGGGCCAATTGAGCGATATGGAAGGCGGATCGCCCGCCTACCGCATTTCCAAAACCGCGCTGAATGCGCTGACTCGCATTCTGGCGGCGGAAACCAAAGGCTATAACATCCTGGTTAATTCGGTTTGCCCCGGATGGGTGCGCACCGAGATGGGCGGTCCCAACGCCGAACGTCCGGTAGAACAGGGCGCAGCCGGGATTGTCTGGGCGGCCACCTTGCCGGACGATGGGCCAACTGGCGGCGTGTTCCGCGACGGCCAGCCCATTGCCTGGTAATTAACGCTGCCGAGCGGCGCGGGCAAAGGCTTCGGCCAGGGCGCTGACATGAGCCTCCGGTTTTTGCGGAGGCGGTTGTTGTTGGCGGGTAGCCGGTTCCTTGGGTCGTTCCCGCCGTTCTGGACGGTTTGCCGAATTTTGCGCTTTATCCGCTGACCGGTGGGCAACGCCGGTCGCCGGTTCGCTTAACTTCATGGTCAAAGCGACGCGCTGCCGCTTCAAGTCCACTTCCAGCACCTTCACCTTCACCACCTGGCCGACTTTCACCACTTCACGCGGGTCTTTCACGAAGCGATCCGCCAGCATGGAAATATGCACCAGCCCATCCTGATGCACGCCGATGTCCACAAACGCGCCGAAATTGGCGACATTGGTGACGATCCCTTCCAGCACCATGCCCGCTTGTAAATCGCTGAGTTTTCCACGCCTTCCTTGAATGCGGCGGTCTTGAACTCGGGACGTGGATCGCGGCCCGGCTTTTCCAGTTCCGCCAAGATGTCGCGCACCGTCGGCAGGCCGAAGCGATCATCGGTGAACCGGGCCGGTTCCAGCGTCTTCAGAAACGCGGCGTTGCCCAAGACCTCGTGCAGACCGCGCCCGCTGACCGCGAGAATGCGTTCGATCACCGGATAGGCTTCCGGATGCACCGCCGAGCGATCCAGCGGATCATCGCCATTGGCGATCCGCAAAAAGCCGGCCGCTTGCTCAAAGGTCTTGTCACCCAGCCGGGTGACTTGCAACAACTGTTCGCGCCGCCGGAACGAACCGTTGGCGTCGCGATATTCCACGATGTTGCGGGCCAAAGTCGCGTTCAATCCCGCCACCCGCGCCAGCAGCGGCGCCGACGCCGTGTTCACATCCACACCCACCGCGTTTACGCAATCCTCGACCACCGCATCCAGCATCCGCGCCAGCCGGGTTTGACTGACATCGTGCTGATACTGGCCGACGCCGATGGCTTTCGGCTCGATCTTGACCAGTTCCGCCAGCGGGTCTTGCAGGCGGCGGGCGATGGACACCGCGCCGCGCAGGGATACATCCACTTCGGGAAATTCCCGCGCCGCCAGTTCCGAGGCGGAATAGACCGATGCGCCCGCTTCCGACACCACCAGCTTGTGCAGATGCAAATCGGGATGACGCTGGATCAGTTCGGTCGCCAGCCGGTCGGTTTCCCGCGAAGCCGTGCCATTGCCAATGCTGATCAGCTCGACCTTATGGCGCTGGCACAGATCGGCCAAGGTGTGAATGCTCGCATCCCACTGATTGCGCGGGACATGGGGATAAATCGTGGCGGTTTCCACCAGCTTGCCGGTAGCGTCCACCACCGCGACCTTGACCCCGGTGCGCAGGCCGGGATCGAGTCCCAGCGTCGGACGGGCGCCCGCTGGCGCCGCCAGCAGCAAATCGCGCAAATTACTGGCGAAGACTCGGATCGCTTCTTCCTCGGCGGCTTCGCGCAACCGCTGCTTAATCTCGGTATCCAGATGCGGCAACAGCTTGATTTTCCAGGTCCAGCGGGTGGTTTCCCGCAGCCAGGCGTCAGCGGCCCGGCCTTCGTCGCGAATCTGAAAATGAACGGCAACCCGCCCTTCGCCGGGATCGGGAGCCGGATTGGCGGGATCGCCCAGTTCCAGAGTCAGTTGCAACACGCCTTCGTTGCGGCCCCGGAACAGCGCCAAAGCGCGGTGTGAGGGAATTTGGCGGAACGGTTCGCGGTAATCGAAATAATCGCGGAACTTGGCCCCGTCTTCGGCCTTGCCTTCAACCAGTTGCGAGTGCAGCACCGCGTTATCCCAGACGTATTCGCGCAACTGCGCCAGCAGTTCAGCATTTTCGGCGAACTCTTCCATCAGGATTTGCCGCGCTCCATCCAGCGCCGTTTTCACCTCCGGGACACCGCGCTCGGCATTGACGAAAGCGGCGGCGACGACTTCCGGGATTTGCGCCGGATCGTTCAGCAGCCCGTGAGCGAGCGGCGCTAAACCGGCTTCGCGAGCGATTTGCGCCTTGGTGCGGCGCTTGGGCTTATAGGGCAGGTATAAATCTTCCAGCCGGGTTTTGGTGTCGGCGGCGAGCAGGGCGGTTTCAAGTTCGGGAGTCAGCTTGTCCTGTTCGCGGATGCTGGCCAGAATCACCCCGCGCCGCTCTTCCAGTTCGCGCAGATAGCCCAGCCGTTCTTCCAGCAGCCGCAGTTGGGTATCGTCCAGCCCGTCGGTGGCTTCCTTGCGATAACGGGCGATGAACGGCACGGTCGCGCCGCCGTCCAGCAGCGCAACTGCCGCTTCAATCTGGCGCGGCTGAACAGCCAGTTCGCGGGCCAGCGTTTCAATCAGATTCATGGCTAATCCCCTTTTCCGGCTATTTAAACGGCGGCAACATGCCGCCCGGCAGCTTGCCCTGAAGTCCACGCAACATTTTCATCATCCCGCCGCCTTTCATTTTCTTCATCATTTTCTGGGCCTGATCGAACTGCTTGAGCAGGCGATTCACGTCCTGAATCTGTGTGCCGGAACCGGTGGCGATGCGGCGCTTGCGCGAACCCTTGATGATGTCAGGAACCCGGCGCTCCTGCGGGGTCATCGAATTGATGATCGCCACCAGCCGCTTCACTTCCTTGTCCGCCGCCTGATCCTTGATCCCCGTCGCCGCCGCATTCATCCCCGGCATCTTGTCCAGCAGGCTGGCGATCCCGCCCATGCTCATCATCTGTTGCATCTGCTCGCGGAAATCTTCCAGCGTGAACGCCTGTCCTTTGTGGACTTTCTGCGCCAGTTTAAGCGCCTTTTCCTTATCAACCTTCTGCTCGATCTCCTCGACTAGGCTCAGCACATCGCCCATGCCGAGAATGCGTGAGGCTACCCGGTCGGGGAAAAACGGCTCCAGAGCAGCGGTTTTCTCACCGACGCCGAGAAATTTGATTGGTTTGCCGGTGATCTGGCGGATGGACAGCGCCGCGCCGCCGCGAGCATCGCCATCAGTCTTGGTCAGCACCACGCCGGTCAACGGCAGCGCCGCGTTAAATGCCTGGGCGGTGTTGGCTGCGTCCTGACCGGTCATGCTGTCCACCACGAACAGAGTTTCAATCGGATCAAGCACGGCGTGTAACTGCTGAATTTCCGCCATCATTTCCTGATCGACGTGCAAACGACCGGCGGTATCAACGATCAGCACGTCTACGCTATGGCGGCGGGCGTGTTCCAAAGCCTGCCGGGCAATGGCTTCCGGCTCCTGATCGGCGGTGCTGGGGAAAAACTCCGCGCCGACTTCAGCGGCCAGCTTGCGTAACTGCTCAATCGCGGCAGGCCGGTACACGTCGCAACTCACCACCAGCGTTTTTTTATGCTGGCGTTCCTTCAGCCAGCGAGCCAGCTTGGCGACGCTGGTCGTTTTGCCGGAACCTTGCAGCCCGGCCATCAGCACTACCGCTGGCGGTTGCACCCGCAGATTTAATTCGGCATTGGCCTCGCCCATGATCCGAATCAGTTCATCATTAACGATCTTGATCAACACCTGGCCGGGCGTCAGGCTCGCCATCACCTCCTGCCCCACAGCGCGTTCCCGCACCTTGTCAATCAGGCCGCGCACCACCGACAAGGCCACATCGGCTTCCAGCAGCGCCATCCGCACTTCACGCAAGGCGTCCTTGATGTTGTCTTCGGTCAGGCGACCCTGACCGCGCAGATTTTTGATGGTGCGCGACAGGCGCTCGCTGAGATTTTCAAACATGCGGATTGAATCCCTGGTTGAACCGAATGAGGCGGGATTATAGGGGAATCAGCGCGATGGGCGTGAACCGGAACCGGCTGCCGGTTCTCGACAGGTTGAATGATGCAGACCGGTTGGCGCTTATGGGCTACCGTCAGACAGAAACGGGTTAATAATCGTCAGTCGCCCATCAATCACTTGGCCGTGTTGCAGGTCTTCGGTATAGAGCGTTCTACAATTCGATTCCAAAGCCGCTGTTGGTGTCAATAAAACTAGAGTCGGTCATGGATTAATCCCTTGACCAGTAGCGACCATTTAGCATGAGGGGAGGATGATCAAGAAAATCCAGTGCTTGTTGTTGCGCCTGTTCGTAATCGGTTGGAAGCTCTACTCGATCAGCAGCAGGCTTTTCCACTTCCAGGGTTCGGTAATAGGATTGAGCTTGTTCTAGGTTAAATACCTCATCATCGGGTTCTTCTGCCTCCATGAGTCGGATAAAACCATAATTTTCTAAAGTCTCTTCTATTTTTTCGAAATCTCTATGTCAAGTTGAACGGCAACCTTACGGTTTGATTCATCGACGATATACTGACGCTTAATCTGCATGTTTCACCTTAATGTGCATAGCACAGTGAGTGGATTTGACGCTTAATGTCTGAATTCACCGGCCTGCGTAGCGGGGTCAAGCGCAAGCCACAGTTAGCCTCTGATTCTCTCGACTTGGCCCGGTGCAACACGGTTCGCAGCCTCCAACAGACTGCCAATGTGCGGGGTAAGGTCAGAAATTCGATTAGAACGCGCACACAACACTACAACACCGAAAGGCAACTCTTTAGTGTTTTGCTGAAATTCCAAATTACGGTCAAGTGTCATAAACACTTCGCAAACGCTAGATGCACGACGAAGTAAATCGCCATTTTTGATGCCAGACCAGCCAAGGTTATGAACATGGAGAGTTGTGACTTCAGGTCCAACTAGCAGTTTAACGAAGTCAACCGGGAAATTTTCGTCAAGCAAGATGCGCATCTGCCGTAACCGATTCATAAGCTGCATCAAGTATAGCAATGGCTTGCTCGCGCTTAACTGACGGGAACTGATGAAGAAACTCATCCAAAGTATCACCTCCTTCCAAGTAATCAAATAATGAACGGACTGGAACACGAGTACCTACAAACACGGGCACACCACTCAGTATCTCAGGATGACGATGGGTAACCCCATTAAGTGTAATCATATAAGTTCTCCAAGTGATTTTTGTAGAGCGGTCTCCGGTACACAGCATGTAGTTAGGCTGGGCTGCATGGTGGGTTGCCAAAAGACGGCAACCCACCTACGCAGCCATGATGATAAATGGTTTCAGCCAGAGTCATGGTTAATCTCCTTGCAGCGTGAATGAAACCGCACATATCAGAGCAAGGGTTTCAATCTAGTAGGATGCACTAAAGCACGAAGGGTATCCTGCGAGCTAATGCAATAAAGCGTTCTGCTTCTACTGCTCACAACACACTAATGTTAGCGTTAAAAACCTTCGGCGCGGATTTCGGTATCAGTTCTCAACTCTGCCAATCCTCCAGTTGTAATCCCGGTATGCGGGCAAATTCGCGGGTGTTATGAGTGACCAGAATCAACCCATGTACCAAGGCGATGGCTGCGATTTGCATGTCATGACCACCAATGATCTGGCCTTTTCGTTGTAGATTAGCGCGGAGTTCTGCGTAGCGTTCGGCACTAGCACGGTCGAAGGGCCACTGTGGCAGTAGCGTAAAGATTTCGATTGGGATGCGGGCGCGAGCATAGCCTTTGGGCGATAAATGCGCCCTCAGTTCTAATTCAGCCCAAACGATGGAACAGATTGCCGCCTCGCCGTAAGACAATGCTTCCATGCGTGTTTGGATGCCGGGATGACGCCCACGGACAATTTCAATGCAGACATTGGTGTCCAGCAAATAGTGAGGGGTCATAACGATGTCATGTCATCAAGTGGCAATTGATCAGGGCGATCAGGGAAATCAGGCGCACAACCCCAAGCGCGGGCCAACCATTCACGCATTAACAACCGGCCCGCTGTTTCATCCACCCGGTCCAGCGGCAAATGATAATTTCCGCCGCTCCGGTTTCTGGAAAATCAGAAGGCAAATCAATGATCAGATGGTGACCTTCTAACTGTTGCACAGTGCGATAAGCGCTTTGCATGGTTCTCTAATCTCTGGTCGTATGACACATTTTGAATCAGCGGCTGGCGATATGGGCAGCAACGCAAGTTCAAATCATCCTGTTCTTCCCGGCGATCTTCGCCGAGTTCGGCCAAAATCTCATCAGTGGCTTTGGTGCTGGTAGATTAAGGCTTTTTTCGGCATATCACTTCTATAGGCCGCTGTTTGTTCAGGCGTCAAAATTGCGGGAAGCGTGTCGGTCGCTATTACGCCGTAACGCTGCTCCATGAATTGAATGAAATCCAGCACTTCACGGGCGGCTGGTTCGGGCAGATGAAGGCTATGATGATAAATGGTTTCAGCCAGAGTCATAGTTAATCTCCTTGCAGGGTGAATGAAGCTGCACATAGAGATACGGCCAGCAAGCGGACTTGTCCACTGTTCGTGCCGGGGCCGCAATCGCCGGAGTCGCATTTGCGCAGGGAGGGCGTATTGCCGTAATGGACGTATCGAAGAAAACAGAAAGCCCGGTCATATTAGCCGGGCTTTTTTGCGTTCTGTCATTGCTGCATATTAGGACAAGGGGTCAACGTAGGATGCGCTTCCCGATGGTCAGCACATCCTACGGGCTGGTAAGTCAAGGCATCCAGAGAAGTTTATTTTTGGAACCATAATTCGAGGTGTCCTAAGCGTGCAGACAGTGATGGGCGTTTCGGGGAATCTGACACTGATATGCCCGCCTCTCTCACTAGTTTATTGATCTGATCAGCCGTTTCCTTGTCCTCTTTGTTAAAGAAACGCACCTCTGGTTGAGTAGGAGATTTCTCACCGATCATTATGATATTGGGGGCAATAATACCTTTGTTGCGGAATTTGCTTTGTATCTCTTCAGCCTTTTTGCGTTGCCCTTCATTCGCGATGTGAATGTAAACACGTGTTGGCAAGGGTTTCGTAATCAGATCAGCAGGGAGTTTTTGCTCGCGCTGACTACTAGTAAGCGGCTTTGTGTCTAGCGGTGTGTCGAGAGTATTTCCTGATTGTAGAGTGGTCTGGGCGCGCGAGAGGGCATCGACTGAGGCTACAACTGTTTCGGCGGCTTTCCGCTCTTCTGGAGAGGCTGTGGGTCCCGCGCCTTTGACTGCAATTTGATTTAAAATGAAATCCAGTGATGTGGAAAATATGGGATCGATACCGCCTCTATTTTTCAAGTGGCCTATGATCGATATCGCGATTAGTTGTTCTGGCGCATCGCCCGTCTTCGCTAACCAAGGTAATAACCGGGTTACCATCTCGGCCTCCTGATGCGACCGCTGGCGAATTTCTGTTGCCTGGCGCTCAGAGGCAGTCCACTTATTGTGTACTGCTGTCGCCACGAAACCTGCAGTACCCACAAGTACTGTAGACAAGAACCACCCTCCGACATTGGTATTCAGAAGCGAAAAGACCTGTTGCCACGTGGTCTGCGGTGGATCTTGCTTCGCTAATTGCTGTTGTATGACTCGCCGAAATTCTTCCTCGGCACGGATGCGTGCTTTCTCTTCGTCTGACAACACCGTTGAAAGTCCTCCAAAGTATGGGTGTCTGTACCTGTTCTTGTGTGATGCCTAACGCTCAAATTCACCGAAAATCCGCCGTAGCGAAGCGAAGGCGGGTTTTTCCGGTGCAACGCATTGTTGGGCAATATTGCGCTAAAGTGACTTTTTCTGCTTGCTGGCAGTCTATTCAGCGTCGGGGTTTGCACAGCCAACCTCATACTCTTTATCTTCCCCTCGTATGGCTCAACGGTTCTGGAGGATTGTCTCTAATGGTCGAGACTTGAACCCTAGGTGCCTTTAGCTCGATCGGTCGGGCTGACGGGATTGCGCCCGTCAGCCCTCCCACACCACCGGACATGCGGTTTTCCGCATCCGGCGGTTGAGTCCAGCGGGCTTAGCCCGCGAGCACCCACGGTAGAATGAATCCATGTCGATGCAGTGTGGCGGTTTTCAGCGCTTGGTTGACGACGATATGACGGGCCATAAACCAGGCCCCTCGCCGACAACCGGCCACGCCGAGCGCACGTCCACGCACGCCCAAGCGTTGCAGCGCGTTGCGCCGTCCGTGGCGGTCGTGCCAGCGCAGCCAGAAGCATTTACGCATATGCCGCCGAATCCAGCCCGTGAGGGCGTGGACGTCGCGGCACCAGTTGGCATAGCTGAAATAGTTCCACCATCCAATGATGTAGCGCTGCCACTGTTCACGCAGTTGCTCGCTGGTGAGGCTTTGCCGGGCATCCCAGAGTGCGCGCACCCGATCCTTGAACCGCTCGATGGCCTTTGGCGCCGGACTCACCTGTCCACCGGGGTGGATGCGAAAGCCCAGCAGCGCGGTCGCCTCGGTGCGGTGCGCGCCACTCTTGGTGGCGTTGATTTCCAAGTCGAGGTGCGTGTGCAGCCACCGGGTCAGGCGCTCCAGCACCCGCTTGGCGGCCCGTTCGCTGGAGACGAACACGGCGATGTCGTCGGCGTAGCGCACGAACGACAGGCCCCGCTGTTCCAGTTCCCGGTCCAGCCCGTCAAGGTAGAGGTTGGCCAGCAGCGGCGACAGCGGCCCGCCTTGCGGCGTGCCACGGTTGCGCCGGATGTGCCGTCCATCGCCCGCGTCCATCGGGGCACGCAGGTAGCGCCCAATCAGCGTCAGAATCCGCTTATCGCTGATCCGCTGTCCCAGCAGATGCATCAGGCGGTCGTGGTTGACCTGGTCGAAAAAGCTCGCCAGATCGATATCTGCCACCCATTCCTTGCCTTCGGCTACATACCCACGTGCGGCCGTCACCGCATCATGCGCCGAGCGCCCGGGGCGGAAACCCCAACTGTGCTCGCTCATGGTGCTGTCGAACGCCGCGCTCAGCACTTGATGCAGGGCCTGCTGGATCAGCCGATCCTGTACCGTGGGAATCCCCAGGCGGCGCGTCCCGCCGCCGGGTTTGGCCATGTCCACCGCCCGCACCGCCGCCGGTTGATACCCCCCCGCGAGCAGCTTCTCGCGGATACCCGGCCAGTGGCGCTTGAGGTGCTCCTCCGTCTCGGCGATCCCTTTGCCGTCAACCCCGCCGGCCCCGGCATTGGCTTTCACCGCCGCCCAGGCCCGTTCCATGTTATCGGTGCTCAGCACCGCGTCCAGACTGATCTCGACCGTGTGGCTCATTGAACCCCTTCTGGCGTCTGTGCTCGCGTTCCCGTTCGACTTGATGGGCGCACGCCGCCCCGCTGCAGGAATCCACCTGCTTGGCTTGGCCCGCCGCCTCGGAAGCGGCCGCAGTTGCCACTCCAAGCGCATTTCGCCCCTCTCCGCGCCGCTCGGAACGGATGCAGATTGTGGTTCTTTCGTGACTCTTCGGCCCTTCGCTCTTCCCGGTTTTCACCAGGTGTCAATGCTACTACGGCCTCTGCTGACTTCTGGTCCACTCTCGTGGTCCAGATCTCCCCGAGTAAGAACATGGACTGTCGACCCGTGCCGCCAGGCTCTACCAGATACGTCTTTCGGTGACGGTTGGATTTCGCGTTCCCTAGCACGCTCATCGCCCGTACCCAGCCTCGCTGCCTGTTCGTGTTCCTGCGGTCGTGTCTTGGCTACACCCTTCTTTCAGCTTGGCCTCGCGGCGTCCACCTTGGGTTTCACTACGCTTCTCGTCACTCTTCGCGGTTACCTCCTCTCAGGTAACCAGTCCATGCCCATGTCGGGCACACTAGGATGCGCTGAGGCACGGAAGCGCATCTCTTGAAGGATGCGCTTCCCGATGGTCAGCATATCCTACGGGCTGCCACTGCCAAAGTATTCCTACAAGCACCGGGTGGAGTTTCAATAAGCCATTACGGCCACGAGGCGACTAGAACAGGCAATAGTTTCGCTGCCGTATCAATAATTGGTTTTCCGATCTCACCAATTGCTTGAGATGCCTCAACTAAACCTTTAATACTAAGATCGTACCACTCTCGGCGCGGTTTACTTCTTACTACCTCTTTAGCAAGAGCTTCACCATATTCTGCTAACTCAGATGCTTTATCGTTAGGTGCGGCCTTAGCCACTTCTGTGATTTGTGCAAGAAGTGATTGAATTAATAATTTGACTTCAGAGTTAATCTGACCGCTTTCCAATACAGTAAAACTATTTTGAATAGTTTCTGCAATGACAACTGGTGCGGTTATGGTGTTCCCATTTCCAATATTGATTGACTTTTTCACGATCTGCGTCTCCATGAAAATGGCGTTGTCGCCAAAATGAAAGTGACCCACGGCACGACTCTCAAACCTTTCAATCTTGCGGCGTACTTGTAGACGCATCCCGCACAAACGTTGCTCCAAATCTGCGCGCTCTATATCTTTCTTTGTTGCTCCCACCGTATCGAAAGCTGTAAGAATGGCCGATTGTTGAATTCCACCCCAGCGCTTCCTGTCTATAATTCGTGTAGAGTTATTTAGATAATCCTCTATTTTATCTCCAGTGCCTTCGCCTGTCTGATATTTAATGGTGCCGGTTCTAAGGCGATCCAAAACTAAATTTAAAACTTGTTGCTCTGCATGAAGCCGGAGTAAACATAATCTAAGATTTCTAACAGCTTGTGGGATCGCCCAATTGCAACCTACTATCCAAGTATCAACTGTTCCCCAAGTTGTATCAACTTTTCCGAATGCTATATGTACGCCGCCAGTGGCGGTTTTAGGAACAGATATAAAATTTTTTGGCAATTTTTTTAGCCAGTAATCCATGCATTCCATTATTACAACCGGAGATCCTGGAGCAACATAACGCGAAGAATCATGCCTAATGGATAGGTCGACACTATGTTTGCGTGGTGTCGTTGCATGAAAATATAATTTTGCTAGTGAGTTTCCTTGCTGAACTAGTTGTGCAGACTGTGAAATAGGCGCATTAGTTTTTTCTAAGCCAGTATGTTGTACTATCGAAGGGAGGGTAAGGATATGCTTTACTATATCGAGAGGATGTAAATCTAAAACATAATGTAGTCCAGAACCGCTCATCATAATTTTGTGCTTAAATTTATCATCCGTTCGCTGTCGTGTGTCACTAAGTACACGCCATAGTCTATTTTGCGCGGTTCTACTAAAAAGACTTAACCCAACTTCTACACGCGCTACTGCTATACCGTCACTTAGCAGGCGTCGAAATGCACAATTAAAATTAGCTTTCCAGTCGTTGGATTCATTAGACAAGCTTGGAAAGCTCAATGCACGATTTGCACAACAGAAAGCTTGTTCGTCAACCCAGGCGCGATCAACTCCAAAGTGGCGTGGGATCGCACGTCCAAAAAAATGGACAAAGTGCGGCGGAATAGAAGTCCTTGGTGGCCATGATGGAGTAGGTAAGCGACCGCTCTGGTCTTCACTAAGGAAAGTGCGAAAGTCAGCTATTGGAAACTGAATAACAGTTAGCATATTTACTTACCCATTATATTTATTGATAAAATTAGCCCTTTCGGATAAGACCTACAGGGCAGGCAGCTATCGCCACTACCGTGACGCGCCACTGTGGCGGGCTAGATCGAAAGTCTGCCGTTCACTAAGACCCTTCAAAATCAATACGTACCGTAAGACTATGGACTATTATGTTTCGAGATACGGATGCGCTGCATCTCCGCTTCCATCAAATCAAGAACGCCCTTGGCAACAACAAGGCTTTGCGGGTCTTGATAAATCCAACATCAGCTTCATGGAAGCCGATTTACAACCCCCAGATATCTACGGATGCTGTTTTCACCTCGACATAAACACCGCAACCAAGCCGTTATCTCATCGCTTTATCTGCAACTCGATAAGACTGGATTTATTTTCACCGATCCGCCATGAAGAAATCAACAAATTTTATTGTCAATACTTGCAAAATTTATTATCAATTTATTGCTTATCTTTCAAGAAAAAACAAACCATCTTCCACCGATTAAGCGGATTATTCAGAGTGCGATTATCTTTCAGATACTAAGCATTTAGCCAGTTGGTTATCTCAGCGTTTTAATCCATCACGCAATCCTTTGTTGGGTAATTTGTTATGGCGAATGGGTTACGCCTACTCTGGATTGACTCAAAAACCCACATCCTGCCCAAAACCGGCGAATTTCATGGCGTCACTGCTTTGAGCGGCATGAGCATTGGCTCAATCGGTAGTGCAGTTCTGCCACGCCAACCCTAAGCACGTTCCTTGCCAAAGTCGGTAAAAATAGCAAATCCAGTTATAACAATGGCTTATAAAAATCGGGACTCTGCGACCGTTCCTAAATTTTCCAAAATTGCGAATCGCCGATTTCACGATGTTTCATTTTGAAATCCGCACGGACGGAGTCGGGTATGGAGTTTGCTTGTGTACTCCCCGATCCGATGGGTTGCCGCTCTACACCGCAAACAGCAACGGCCCGGAATTTTCCAGATTCCGGGCCGTATCACCGCCATAAAGCTAACAGGACTTTCGCTAAACCCGTAAATTCGTCATACCCGCGAAGGCGGGTATCCATTCTTTTCAACGAATGACTGGATTCCCGCCTACGCGGGAATGACGAAGAGTGAAAGTCTTGGCTAAGAGAGTCACCCAACCCGTTCGGATGCTTCATGCCGTTCGGGCTGCACAACCCCGCGAAATCCTGATCTGTTCAGCGTTTGCCCTATTCCATGCCATGATTGCAGCAAGCAAACCGGACGCGGAATCCACCATGAACGCGATCATTGGCGGCTTGGCCGCTTTTTTTTATCTACTGGCCGGTGGTCTGCTGGCGCAGCGGTTGGCGCAGGCGGGCGGCGATGCCGTTCAGCCCAAAGCTGGCCCACTGGCCCTGGGCTGGGGCGCGGCGCTGCTGCACACGCTGATTCTGGCCCAGACCGTGTTTCAGCCCGCCGGTCTGAATCTGGCTTTTTCAACGCGCTGTCCTTCACTGCCTGGCTGATCGGAGTGGTGTTGCTGGCGGCGGCGCTGGTTCGCCCGGTCGAGAATCTCGGAATTTTCGTGCTGCCGTTCGTGGCGCTGATGCTGCTGCTCGGTCTGTGGTTTCCTGCCGAACGCATCGTTGCCGACGCCGGGCGCTGGGCACTGGAGCTGCATATTTTCATCGCCATTCTGAGCTATTCCCTGCTGACGCTGGCGGCGGTGCAGGCGTTATTGCTGGCGATTCAGGAGCATCGGCTGCGGCGGCGGCTCCCCGGCGGTTTTCTACGCGGGATTCCGCCGCTGACCACGATGGAAAGTCTGCTGTTTCAGATGATCGGCGCTGGTTTTATCCTGCTGAGCATTACTCTGATTAGCGGCCTGTTTTTTCTGGAAGACCTGTTCGCTCAGCATCTGGCGCACAAGGCGATCCTGTCCTTCATCGCCTGGTGCGTATTCGGGGTGCTGCTGTGGGGACGGTGGCGCTTCGGCTGGCGGGGTCGCACCGCGATCCGCTGGACGCTCAGCGGCTTCGCTTTTCTGGCGCTGGCCTATTTCGGCAGCAAACTGGTGCTGGAACTGATCTTGCGACGCTATTAAGCCAGGACTTTGGCTCCATCCGTTCGCCCTGAGCCTGTCGAAGGGCGTTCATCGGTAAAATAAGGGGTTCGACAGGCTCACCCCGAACGGTTTTTAAACCCGAAGCGAAAGTCCTGTAAGCATAATCTTGACAGTGCGCGGCGCTAACCCGTAAAAACAACGCGCTTATCTCACCGAGGCTTTCCCGACTTGGACGACATTCCTATAGGGGCGTTATGCGTTGCCCTGGTCCTGTTGATTGGCTGTTCCGCGTTTTTTCCAGCTCCGAAACCGGGCTGATGACCCTCAACCGCTACCGCCTGCGCCACCGCGCCAAGGCGGGCGACAAAGCCGCGCAACGAGTCGGCCAGCTCTTGGAACGGCCCGACCGCCTGATCGGTTTAATCCTGCTGGGCAATAACTTCGTCAATATTCTGGCCTCCTCGCTCGCCACCATTATTGCGATCCATTTCTGGGCGATGCCGGGATTGCCGTATCCACGCTGGCCCTGACGTTGGTTCTGCTGGTTTTTGGGGAAGTGGCCCCCAAAACTTTGGCGGCGCTGCATCCCGAACGCATCGCCTATCCCGCTTCGGTGGTGCTGGCGCCGCTGCTCAAGGTGTTCTACCCGCTGGTGTGGCTGACCAATCTGGTGGTGAACAATTTGCTGCGGCTGTTCCATGTCAACATTCAGACCACTAATCAGCAGTCGCTCAGCGCCGAAGAATTGCGCACCGTGGTGCTGGAAGCGGGGGTGATGATTCCTAAACGGCATCAGGCGATGTTGCTCGGCATCCTCGAACTGGAGGAAATCACCGTCAATGACATCATGGTGCCGCGCAACGAGATTGAAGGCATTGATCTGGAAGATGAATGGCCGGTGATTGTCGAGCAGTTGACCCGCAGCCCCTACACCCGCTTGCTGGTCTACCGCGACACCATCGATCAGGTGATGGGTCTGCTGCACCTGCGCAAGGTGCTGCACCTGATGATTCATAAGCCGGATTTCAACCTCACTGATCTGGAAGGGTTGTTACGCGAGCCGTATTTCATCCCCGAAGGCACTTCGCTGACCCGACAATTGCTGAATTTTCAGCAGCAGCGCCGTCGGGTCGGGCTGGTGGTGGATGAATACGGCGATGTGCTGGGACTGGTCACGCTGGAAGATATTCTCGAAGAGATTGTCGGCGAATTCACCACCGATCCCGCTGCCAGCGGCAACCGCAAGCTGACGCCTCGCGCCGACGGTGGTTATGTCATAGACGGGCGTGTTGCGATTCGCAGCCTGAACCGGGCGCTGGGCTGGACCTTGCCGACCGACGGCCCGCGCACCCTCAATGGCCTGGTCATGGAGCAGTTGGAAGCGATCCCGGAACCGGGCGCCCGGCTGGCGCTGGCGGGACATCCGACTGAAATCGTGGAAGTTTCCGGCAACCGGGTTAAAACCGCCGTAATGTGGCCGAGTCCTGAACCGGGATCGCCGGATTAATCAGGGAGCGTCGGCGATTCTTCCGCCATATCCGTGCGCCAAACCCAGTCTTCAATCCCGTTATCCGGCTGATATTCCGCCACCGCTTCCCGCAGGATTAGCCGCACCGCCGGATAATCGAAAGCGTGCGAAGCGGCGCTCAACCGCTCCAGACTCTCCCGAATCACCGGCCACGGCAAATGCTGCTCATGGGCGCGGCGAATCATCGGATGCTCGGTCGGCGCAGCGTCCGCGCCGATCAGCAGTTCCTCCCGCAGTTTTTCGCCACTGCGCAAACCGGTGAACTGGATTTCAATATCGCCATCGGGATGATCGTCATCGCGCACGTCCAGCCCGGACAGGCGGATCATGCGCCGCGCCAGGTCAAGAATCCGCACCGGCTCGCCCATGTCGAGCAGAAACACATCGCCGCCCTGAGCCAGGGCGCTGGCCTGAATCACCAGTTGCGCCGCCTCCGGGATAGTCATGAAGTAGCGCTCGACTTCGGGATGAGTCACGGTCACTGGCCCGCCCTGGCGGATTTGTTCGCGAAACAGCGGCGCGACTGAACCGGATGAATCCAGCACATTGCCAAAGCGCACCATGCACAGCCGGGTCGCGCCGCCCTCCGCCGCCAGCCCTTGCAGAATCAGTTGCGGCCAGCCGCTTGGTGCACCCATCACATTGGTCGGGCGCACCGCCTTGTCGGTGGAGATCAGCACAAAAGTTTCCACCCCGGCGGCTATCGCCGCTTCCGCCGCCCGCCAGGTGCCAAACACATTGTTTTGCACCCCTTCAATCGGGTTGCATTCAACAATCGGCACATGCTTGTAAGCGGCGGCGTGATAGACGGTCTGCACTTCAAAGCGGGTCATGGCCATTTGTAAGCGCCGCCGATGCGCCACCGAACCCAGCAGCGGAATGATCTCGACCGAGGGCTGGCTCATGTTGGCCCGCATCGCGCTGAGTTCCTGTTCAATCGCGTACAGGGCGTACTCGGATCGCTCGAACAGCACCATCCGACGCGGGCGCAAGGTCAGAATTTGCCGACAGAGTTCCGCGCCAATCGATCCGCCCGCGCCCGTCACCATCACCACTTTGCCGTGAACCCGCGCCCGTAATAAATCAGGATTGGGCTGCACCGAATCACGGCCCAGAATGTCAACGACATCAATTTCCCGGAATTCATCAATGCGCCGGGCGCCGCTGGTCAATTCCGCCAACGTCGGCAAATCCAATACCTGCACCGGCAATCCGGCCAGCTTGTCCAGAATGTCGCGGCGGCGGCGATGCGACGCCGAGGGCAAGGCCAGCAAAATCCGCTTAATATCGTGCTGGGCGATCAGCCGGGGCAGTTTGGACGAAGCCCGCACTTTAAGGCCCAGCACCACGCTGCCCCACAGTTGCGGGTTGTCGTCCACGAAAACCACCGGCTCGAATTCGGCGCTGTACCGCAGCGCGTTGACCAGTTGTGCGCCCGCTTCGCCTGCGCCGTAGATGATGACGGGAATGCGGGCTGCTGACCGGCGAAACCGCCGCCGCAGAAATCGCCGCAGCAACAGGCGACCGCCGCCAACCAGCGCAATCAAGACCAGCCAGCAAATCAGCCAGGATGAGCGCGGCACGATGCCCTGTTGCAGAAACACCCACACCGCCATCATCAGCAACACCCCGATGCTGACGCCCAGCACGATGGTGTAGAGCAGGCTTTCATCGGCGTAGCGCAGGATGGGGCGGTACAGACCCACGGCGGCGAGGGTCGGGATCAGGATGATGAGCGACAATGGAAACAGCCAGATCACGTCTTGCAGCAGATCCGGCCATAAATCGCCGAGGCGAATGGCGAACGAGGCCCAGACCGCGATCAGCACGGCGCAGGCGTCGCCGCTGATTAACAGGGCGCGGCGGATAGTGGCGGGGATGTTGAGAAAAGGTTCAAGGTTCACGGGCCGATACTGTAGCACGCTGCTGTTCCAGCCAACCCACGCCGGTCATCAGCAGCGCGTAAAGCAATACCCAGAGGATGATCAGCGTCCACTGTGCGACCGGCGACCAACGGATCGCCGCTATCGCCGAACCAGCGCAGGCCAGCATCAGCGCGTATTCAGCCAGCACCGCGCGGCGATGCCCCCAGCCCAGCAAGACCAAGCGTTGATAATAGTGGCTGCGGTGCGCCTCCCAAATTTTGTCGCCCCGCCAGAACCGGCGCAACAAAGTCACCGTGGCGTCCACGATGAACGGCGAAAATGCCAGCAGCGCGATCCAGAACGGGAATAATCCGGCCTTGCCGCCCCACAGACTGCATCCCGCCGCCAAAAAACCTAAAGTCGTGGAACCGACATCGCCGAGAAAGATTCGGGCGGGCGGGAAATTCCAGACCAGAAATCCGCCGCTGGCCGCCGCCATGATTAGACAAACGGCGGCAAATCCGGCCGTCTGCCTGTCCCAGCCAAGCCAGCGTTGCAAAACCGATGACCGCCATCCCGCCCGCAAAGCCATCCATGCCATCCATGAAGTTATAAAGATTGATCATCCAGACGGTGAACAGCAGGGTCAGCGGAATGGCAATGAAGTCAGGAATGGTTAAGAGAAGGCCGGGCAGTTCGACGTATTCAACGGCAAAGCCCGCAGTGAGCAGACTGCCAGCGGCCCATAGATGAATCAGCAGCCGCCAGCGAGCCGCAACGCCGACCCGGTCATCCTGAAACGACACTGCGGCCAGCGGCATCAGCCCCATCAGAAATGCTGACAGGACGAAGTTCAGCTCAGGCGCACTGATTGCCAGCCAGACGCCGCCGCTGAAAATACCGCACAGCACGGCCAGTCCGCCGGTGCGCGGAGTGGGTTGCCGATGCAGGGATCGGGCATTGGAGTAATCGAGAATGCGCAAGCGGGATAAAGAATGCTCGCTGGATAAATAGCCGCTTAAAGCGCAGGCGATGACAAAGGCAATGGCGGCAACCCAAAAAATCGCGGAAGTCATTAACAAAACACGCCGGACAGCATTGCGGAATGGGTAACGGTGAAGGCGGGAAAACAGGGGTGACGGTAGCAGAATGAAAAGCGAACGGCTACAACCTCAGGACTTTCGCTCCATCCGTTCGCCCTGACGCTTCGGCAAGCTCAGCGGTCGCAGGGCATCCATCGGTAAAAAATGGGGTTCGACAGGCTCACCCCGAACGGTTTTTTAATCCAGAAGCGAAAGTCCTGAACCTGATTTAGCACAGTTCCGCTAGTTGGATGTATGCAAACG
>JAAUTD010000182.1 GCA_012031845.1 Synechococcaceae cyanobacterium SM1_2_3 | reverse complement strand
CCGCCGACCGCCGCCTGACCCAGGAGCTGCACCCCTTTGGCTTCATCCAGCACCACCCCGCGCCCGATCAGATAACCGATGGCGAGCTCCAGTTGCGCCAGCGCCAGATTCTGATCAGCGGCGCGGCGGTACCAGCGCAAGGCTTCCCGGTCATCACGCGGCAGTCCGCGCCCTTCGGTGTACATCCGCCCCAGATAATACTGGGCCAGCGGAATATCCTGATCGGCGGCCCGCTGATACCAGCGCACCGCTTCGGCATCATTGCGGGCCACGCCCTGACCGTCGGCGTACAGTTGCCCCAGACTCAGTTGCGCCAGCGCCACGCCCTGCGCCGCTGCTTTCTGGAACCAGCGAAACGCTTCACTCGTATTGCGAGCGACGCCGCGCCCGCTCAGTAACCGCACTCCCAGATTGTACTGGGCTTCGGGATGGCCCTGTTCAGCGGCTTTGCGATAATTGCTGACGGCGACCGCGTCATCGCTGGCGCTCACGCCGCGTCCGGTGGCGTACATTGCCCCCAACGCAAACTGAGCGCCCGGATGATTCTGCTTCGCCGCTCGCTGATACCACTGCACCGCTTCCTTGTCGTTGCGCGTTACCCCGCGCCCGCTGGCGAAAAAGTTGCCCAGCTCGAACTGAGCGCCGGGATGGCCCTGCTCAGCCGCCTTCTGATAGCGGCTGGCGGCTTCCCGATCATCCTGGGCCACGCCTTTCCCGGTTGCGAATTGACCGGCCAGCACAAACTGGGCCTCGCTATTGCCCCGATCCGCGGCATTGCGCAGCCACAGGAACGCTTCCTTGGGCTTGGGCGCAAGACCCGGATCAGCAACATACAACATGCCCAAATGAAACTGTGCGTCAACATTGCCCTGCACTGCCGCCTTGCGCAGCCATTCAGCCGCACTGCCGGCGTTCTGCCCGACCCCCTGACCGCGCAGATACATCAAGCCAATTTGGGTTTGCGCCCGCGGATCGCCCTGTTCCGCCCAAGTCATGTACTCCTTGAAAGCAGCCGGGTAATCGCCGCGCCGATACGCCTCAGCAGCGCTATTGACCGCCGCATCCGGCGACAGCGGGCGGGCATCGCCAAAGTGCCAGACGCCCTTGTCATCCTGCCATTTCTTGATGTTCGATTCGGGTGGAGGGGCGGCCTGAGCCACGCCTGCGAGAATCGCCACAACCCATAAGGCCAGCTTGCGCATAACGACCTCCGCACCAGGAATGCTGAATGCCCTTGAATTCTGCGTATTCAACTCAATCTAGCTTAAATTACGCCGGAATGCCGACCATGCCAGCGTTGGTTTATCGCACCCGCATCGGGCATTTTACCCCAAACCGCGTCTACACTATCCGGGATGGCGCGACCCGTCATTCACTCTCGACGTTTACCCTTGGCAGCGAGGACATCCACATGGGCATCAATCTGCAAAAAGGCCAGCGCATCAGCCTGGAAAAAGAAGCTGGACGCGGTCTGAACCGGGTTGTTATGGGGCTGGGCTGGGGCATGAAAACAGTACAGTCCAAAGGTTTTCTGGGCTTTGGCGGCGGCGCTCGCGAAGAAGCGGTGGACCTGGACGCTTCCTGTTTACTGTTCGACGCCAGCGGCAAGCTGGTGGACACGGTCTGGTTTCGACAACTGCAAAGTCTTTGCGGATCGATCCAGCACAGTGGCGACGACCGTTCCGGCGGCGGCGCCGGAGCTGATAACGAACGCATCACCATTGATCTCAACCGGGTGCCGGCTGCCGCGCAAGTCCTGATCTTCACGGTCAACAGCTTCAGTGGCGAGAGTTTCGCCGGGATTCCCAGCGCCTTCTGCCGACTGGTGGATGACGCCAACGGCAGTGAGATCGCTCGCTTTGATTTATCACTGGAGGGCGGTAATCATACCGGTCTGATCATGACCAAACTGTACCGCCACAATAGTGAATGGAAGATGCAGGCGCTCGGCGAGCACGCCAGTGGACGCACCTTCCACGATTTGTTACCCGCTATTCAACCCCATCTGTAGACCACCACCGAGAGATTGGCGCATGGACTTACAACCCGGCCAGAATATCTCCATCAGTAAACACAGTCCGCCGCCTTCCGCTGTCGATCTCAAGCTGCTCTGGGAACCGGCGGACACGCCGCTGGCGATTGATTCCAGCGCCTTTGCCTTGACCGCTCAAGGCAAAGTGCGCGGCGATGGCGATTTCATCTTTTATAACCAATTGGCGCTGGCGGGCGGCGGGGGTGCAACGCGCCAGCGATGGTCGAACCTTCACGGTCGCATTCGCCCAGCTTCCCGCTGGGGTCGAGCGGATCGTCATCGCACTGACTATTGATCAGGGCCAGCGGCGCGGGCAATCGTTCGGTCAACTGAGCCAGGTGCGGGCGGAAATCCGCGATGCGGGCAACAAGGCGGTATTGGCCGCTTTCCCGTTGGCGACCCGGATGATGGCGGAAACCGCGCTGATCGTCGGCGAGCTGTATCTGCGTAACGGCGAGTGGAAATTCCGCGCCGTGGGGCAGGGATTTGTTGGCGGCTTGGGGCCGTTGGCCAAGCAATACGGCGTGGATGTCGCGGATGATCCCGATGTGGCTCCAGCGGCTCCACCGCCGCCGTCCCGTCCGGCTGCGCCTCCGGCAGCTCCGCCAGCCAAGCCGATCCGTCTGGAAAAAATCACTCTGGACAAGCGGACGCCCAGTATTTCGCTGGAGAAAAAAGCCCAGGGCTTTGGCGAGATCGTGGTCAATCTGAACTGGAATCAGGGCAGCGGCGGCAAAGGCTTCTTCAGCCGCTTGACCGGCGGCGGCAAGATCGATCTTGATCTGGGCTGTCTGTTCAAGCTCAGCGATGGCCGACCCGGCGCAGTGCAGGCGCTGGGCGACAGCTTCGGCAGTCTGCAATACCCGCCCTATATTCAGCTCATGGGCGATGATCGCACTGGGGCCAGCGCCGCGGGCGAATTTCTGCATATCAACGGTCAGCACTGGAATGATCTGAACAAGATCGTGCTGTTCGCCATGATTTACGAAGGCGCACCCAACTGGGCCGAGACCGATGCGGTAGTGACGATCAAGATTCCCAATCAGCCTGACCTGGAAATCCGGGTGGACAGTCACCTGAGCAACCATCGGATGTGTGCGCTGGCGATGCTGGAAAATCAGGGCGGCAATATCAAAGTCACAAAACTGGTCGAGTATTTCGCTGATCATCGCGTACTTGATCAAGCCTACGGGTTTGGCCTGCGCTGGGTTGCTGGCTCGAAGGATTAATTTTTGTCCCCCCCGTTTCAATCACGTTGCAAAGAGGAATGAAAGCATGGCTCTCGAATGGCTCAAACAGCGTTTCAATGAAGTCTCGACCGGTCTGAAAAACGAAGTCACCAAGATTCGCAACAAGAGTTTCCTGGAATCGGTGGTGGCGGGCTGTGCGCTGGTCGCGTTTGCCGATGGCGTGTGCCGACCGGAAGAAAAGCAGAAGATGATGGGTTTTCTGCGCAATTCCGAAGTGCTGTCGGTATTTAGCACCGAAGAAGTGATCGCCATCTTCGACAAATACGCCAAGCAGTTTGAGTTCGATCATCAAATTGGTCAGGCCAGCGCCTTGCAGGCCGTCGCCAAACTGAAGAGCAGCGAAGCTGAAGCCAGGCTGATGGTGCGAGTCTGCTGCGCCATTGGCGCCGCCGACGGCAATTTTGACGAGGGCGAGAAGACGGTGGTTCGCAAAATTTGCGCTGAGCTGAGTCTGAATCCTAAAGATTTTGATTTGGTCTGAGCACGGTCATCATGGAACAACATCTCGGCTTTCCGCTGGAAACCATCGCCCTGTTCGCGGCGGTGGTGATCTTTTCGGTCTGGCTCGACCTCAAGCTGCATAAAGACAGCGAGGACATCAGCATCCCCAATGCAGTGGCTTGGTCGCTGTTCTGGATCGGCCTGTCTATCGCCTTCTATTTCTATCTTAAGGCGCATCACGGCAGCCAATTCGCCGATCTGTTCCTGGCCGGCTACATTCTGGAAAAATCGCTGTCCGTGGATAACCTGATGGTGTTCGTCGCCATCTTTGCTTCCTTCGGCATCAAGGGTGCGCTGCAACACCGGATTCTGTACTTCGGCATCCTGGGCGCGGTGGTGTTTCGCCTGTTGTTCATCGCCTTCGGCACCAGCCTGTTCGGTTTAAGCACCTGGATCGAGTTCGTATTCGCCGCGATTGTGGCCTGGACTGGTTACAAGATGCTGGCGGGCGTCGGCGGCGACGACGAAATCGAAGATTATTCCGATCATTGGTCGGTGCGGCTGACCCAGAAGCTGGTGCCGATTTTTCCCCGACTGCACGGCGATCACTTCGTGGTGGATCACGGCCACGTCAAGACCGTGATCGAACAGGACTCCAGCCTGTCGGTCAGCCGGGAAGCAGTGGTGTACGCCACGCCGATGCTGCTGTGTCTGGTCTGTATCGAGGTGTCGGACATCATCTTCGCCTTCGACTCGGTGCCGGCAGTGATCGCGGTGACTCGCGAGCCGCTGCTGGTTTATTCGGCGGTGATTTTCGCCATTCTCGGCCTGCGTTCGCTGTATTTCGTACTGGCGGCGGCGCAAAAATATCTGGTGCATCTGGACAAGGCGGTGGCGGCTCTATTGTTCTTCATTGCCTTCAAGCTGGCGCTGCAAGCGTCGAATCACCTGTTCCACTGGCCGGGCTTCGAGATTTCCTCAAATCTGAGCCTGATGATTATTCTTGGCACCCTGGGGGTCGGGGTGATCGCCTCGCTGCTGCTGCCAGGAAAAGAAGAGGATGAGTCGAGCGCAACTTCAGTGGAACCTGCTGATGCCAGCGGCGCAAAAAGCGAGTAATTCTACAATTTCCAGTCCTTAGCAAAGGGAGGACGAAACTCATGGCTATTTCACTCAATAAAGGCGGTCGGCTGTCACTGAACAAGGAAGCGCCCGATCTCAAGAAAGTATTGGTGGGTTTGGGCTGGGACGCCCGCTCTACCGACGGCGTGGATTTCGATCTGGACGCTTCGGCGTTTCTGCTTGGCGCCAGTGGCAAGGTTCGCTCCGATGCGGATTTCATCTTCTACAACCAGTTGAAATCCGCCTGCGGTTCAGTGCAACACACCGGCGACAATTTGACCGGGGCTGGCGAAGGCGACGACGAAGTGATCATGATTGATTTGGGGCGGATTCCGGCTGAGGTGCAGAAAGTCGCCTTCACCGTGACCATCCACGAAGCGGAGCAGCGGCGGCAGAATTTCGGCCAGGTGATGAACGCTTACATCCGCATCGTCAACGCCGAAACCCAGGTTGAAATCGCCCGCTACGATCTGGCCGAAGACGCTTCGACCGAAACGGCGATGATCTTCGGCGAACTCTACCGGCATAGCGGCGAATGGCGGTTCAGCGCCGTGGGTCAAGGCTATGTCGGCGGGCTGGCGGCGATGTGCCGTCAATACGGCATCAATATCTAACCGATCAGGACTTTCGCTCCATCTGTTCGCCCTGAAGCCCTGTCGAAGGGCATTCATCGGAAAAAATTGGGGTTCGACAGGCTCACCCCGAACGGTTTTTGAATCCGAAGCGAAAGTCCTGCCGATTCAATCTCGACACCAAGACAGGAGGATCAAGAACAATGGCTATCTCTCTGCAAAAAGGCCAGAACGTCTCGCTCAGCAAGCAGGCGCCCGGTCTGAAAAAAGTCCGTTTTGGCCTGGGATGGGACGCCCGCGCCACTGATGGCGCCGCTTTCGATCTGGATACCTCTGCCTTTGTGCTGGACGCCAGCGGCAAGGTGCTGAGCGATCAGCATTTTGTGTTCTACAACAATCCAACCGACCCCTCCGGCGCGGTGACGCATCAGGGCGACAATCGCACCGGCGCGGGCAGCGGCGATGATGAATCGGTGGTGATTGATCTGGGCTTGATGGCCCCTGACGCCGCCAAGGTCACTTTCGTCGTCACCATCCATGACGCCGAGGCGCGCAAGCAAACCTTCGGTCAGGTCAGCAACGCCTACATTCGCGCCCTCAATGCCGACGGCGATCAGGAAATCGCCCGCTACGACCTGTCCGAGGACGCTTCGATTGAAACCGCGATGATCTTCGGCGAACTCTATCGCAACAATGAAGAGTGGAAGTTCAAAGCCATCGGTCAGGGTTATGCCGGTGGTCTGGCGGCGGTCGCCCGCGACTATGGCGTCAGCCTGGGCTGATTCCCGCTCAACTGGATCAGCGCATTCCGGGAGCGGCGCCGTCTGCCCCGGAATGCGCCCTAAACCGAACAACCGGCATGATTTCCGACCTGCTTCGACACACGCATTTCAGGACGGTCTTCCCGCTAGCAGGAAACCAAAACGATGAATCCGCGTGAGTTGGTGGAAATGACAGCGAACATTGTTTCATTGCCAGATATCTATTTCCGGGTCAGTCGGCTGATTGACGATCCTGCTTGCACTTCGGCGAAATTGGCCGAAGTCATCGCCTACGATCCCGGACTCACGGTGCGGGTGCTCAAACTCGCCAACAGCGTGTATTACGGTCGAACTCACCAGGTTGAGACGGTGGCGCAGGCGGTGACCCTGATCGGCACCAGCGATTTGCGGCATTTGGTGTTGGCGACCTCCACCGTGCAGGCGTTTCGCAACCTCGCCAGCGCGATTATGGATATGGACGCCTTCTGGCAGCATAGCGTCTGTTGCGCTTTGGCGGCGCGGGCGCTGGCGATGCACTGTCAGCCACAGTATTGCGAGCGCAGTTTTGTGACCGGTCTGCTGCATGATGTGGGTCAGTTGCTGATTGGTTATCAAATGCCGGATGTCGCCTTGGCCCTGCTGGGGCGGCTGGCTGAAACCGGCAGTGAGCGTTATCTGCTGGAACAGGAAGAACTCGGCTTCAACCATGCCGATGTGGGCGCGGAATTATTGAAATCGTGGGAGTTGCCCGCGAGCCTGTGGGAACCCATTGAATGCCATCATGCGCCGTTACGGGCGACGCTGTTTCCGGTGGATGCCGCCTTGGTTCATATTGGCAATGCCTTAGCCAATAGCCTCAATCTGGAAGCCAGCACCTTCGATCCGGCGGAGGTCGCCCAGCGCATGGATAGCAGAGCCTGGGCGGTTTGCGGTCAAAATCCCGCTATTCTCGAAGAGGTGGCGGCAACGGTGTACGACCAGTGGTTCTCCGTGTTCGAGGTGATTTGGCCGGGTTCCAACCTGATTGATTGATCATTCTTTGATCGCGCGCTGAAGCGCAATCCACGCTTGTCCCAGACTCAGACCGCCATCATTCGGCGGTGCCTGACACGCTCCGTGAACCGTCAGCCCGTTCTGTTCCAGTCGGCGTTGAACCTGAACGCGCAACAGGCGGTTGAGAAAACAGCCGCCGCTTAATCCAACATCGCTCACCGCTTCCCGCAAAGCCGCTTGTGTAACCCAGTCGGCCAACGCCAGCGCCAGCGTGGCATGAAACAACGCCGCGCCACAGGCAGGATCAGCCGGATGATCCGCCAGCCATCCCAGCAGCGGCAGCAGATCAAGATTACCCTCCTCAGTCAGCCGATAACCTTCAGCCAGCGGTTCAAGTGGGCCATAAAATCGCGGCCAGCGCTTCCAGTTCCATCGCCGCCTGACCTTCGTAGTCGCT
>JAAUTD010000181.1 GCA_012031845.1 Synechococcaceae cyanobacterium SM1_2_3 | reverse complement strand
TGACCGGCTCACCCCGAACCGGTTTTTGAACCCGTAAGCGAAAGTCCTGGCTGATTTTTAAGCATAGCCGTGGTTACTGCTTTTTCGGGGGGCTTGTCTGCTTGTGCAAAATTGAAATGCGCATTACAGGAAAAATCGAGGGCAGGAGCGGTCTTCAGACCGCACGGGTTGCGGGCTAAAGCCGCGCTCCTACAGAAGAAGATATTTCGCGATAACAGGGAGAGTCAGGCAGCCTGGGTCAGCCGTTGGTACTTGGCGCGCAACTGTTGATCAGTTTCGGGATGTTCAGGGTCCAGAATGATGCAGTCCACCGGGCAGACTTCAACACATTGTGCAGTTTCAAAATGCCCCACGCACTGGGTGCAGCGAGTTGGATCAATCTCGTAAATCTCCTCGCCCTGAAAAATAGCTTCATTGGGGCATTCGGGTTCGCATACGTCGCAATTGATGCATTCGTCGGTAATCATCAGCGCCATGACTGGCTCCTCTTCTGGGAATGCCTGCCGGGAGCAGGGCTTGTGGGGATTGCTTCAAAAATCCGGTACGCCTGTCGCGGAGAACGCACTGGATTCCGAGTATTTTACTCAATTTTATTTTCGCAATGCGAATTTTGCCGCCAGCGCCGCTTCGACTTTAGGATGCACAAAGGACGAGATATTGCCGCCCAGTTTGGCGACTTCGCGCACCAGACTGGAAGAAATAAACGAATACTGCTCGGCGGGCGTCAGGAAGATGGACTCAACCTGCGGGTCGAGCCGCCGGTTCATGCTGGCCAACTGGAACTCGAACTCGAAATCGGCCACCGCCCGCAAGCCGCGCAGAATGACATGAGCGCCAATGCTTTTGGCGTAGGTCACCAGCAGGGTGTCGAAGCCGCGAATCTCGACCGTGGGCAGATGGGCCAGCGCCGCGCTGGCCAGTTCGACCCGTTCCGCCAGCGAAAACAGCGGTTGTTTGTTGGGATTGGCGGCGACGCTGACGATCAGCCGGTCAACATGCGGGCGCCGCGCTCAACCAGATCGGCATGACCGTTGGTAATGGGATCGAAAGTGCCGGGATAAATGGCGAAAACGGACATGGCTATTCCTGGAAGGGCGAATGGAGGCGCGGATTATGGGAAAAGCGACACATCATGGCAACCGAACCGTCATCATCCCGGATCGCTGGCGCCTGGCCCACTCCCCATTTGCATTATTGCAGCAGGCCAGAATCTTGGCGTCCGCTCCACACATGCACCTGATTTTTGCCTGCATGTTTGGCGGTGTACATCGCCATGTCGGCGCACTGGGTCAGGGTTTCGGCAGTTTCGGCGTGTTGTGGATAGAGCGCCACCCCAACGCTGCCGGATATGTGCGCCGTTCCCTGCGGCAAGGCGAAGGGTTCGGCCAGACTGGCGACCAGTTCAGTCGCAACCCGCATCGCCCGCTCCGGCTCGGCGATGTCGGGCAGGATCACTGCGAATTCATCGCCGCCCATCCTCGCTACGGTGTCGCTCTCGCGGATCCGGTTTTTCAGCCGCTCCGCCACCTGCTGCAACAGCGCATCGCCAGCCGCATGACCCAGGGTGTCGTTGACCGCCTTGAAGCCATCGAGATCGAGCCACAGCACCGCCGCCCCGCTTTCCAGCCGCTTGGCGTGACGCAGCGCCTGACCGATCCGGTCCCAGAACAGGCTGCGATTGGGCAGGTTGGTCAGAGTGTCGTAATGGGCCAGCGTCCATAGCCGTTCATCCTGCTGAAGGCGGGCGGTGGCGTTGGTCAATACCATGATCGCGCCGCCCGGCAATTCATCGGAATGCTCCAGGTTGATCCAGTGCGCCGCGCACCACAGGCTGGTGCGATTCAGCCGGAACTCCAGCCATTGCACTTCATCGCTCCGACGGTTGATTTGCCAGATAAAACCCACATAGTCGCGGTCGTCGGGATGAACGAATTCCAGCACATGTCGACCCAGCGCCTGCTCCGCGCTACAACCCGTCAGCAGGCAACCATTGGCGTTCAGAAAGCGGCAGCGTTGCTCGTCGTCCAGTTCCAGCACCCCTACCGGGGCCGCCGCCAGCAGCACTTGCAAATGCCGCTCCTTAGCGATCAGTTCGCTGTTGCTCTGGCGCAAGGCCAAGGTCTGCTCCGCCACTTCCCGGCGCAAATCCTGGTTGTAATTGCGCAGCAGCGCCTCGGCGCGGCGCTGGCGGCTGACATCAATCGCAGTGCCGCGATACCCGCGCAACTCGCCCGACTCATCGAACAGCGGTTGACCGTTGATCTGAATCCAGCGCGGGACATTGTTGGCTCCGGGTAAAGCGATCTCCAGATGCCGAAAGGGTTGCTGCTGGTGTAGAGCGCGTTCCAGCGTCGCCCGATGCGGTTGCGCTCTTTCACCCAGCAGCGACAGCCAGGATTGCCTCGGCGCGGGCGCAAGATGCTCGGCCAAGCGACCGCTGACTTTGACGATTCGGCCTTCAGCATCCATTTCCCAGAGCAGATCATTGGAAACGCGGGCGAAATCACGATAACGCGCCATAACCTGATTGCGCGCTTCCACTGCGCCGCCGAGTACGAGTCCGATCAAGGCGATAGCGATCATCATCCATTGAGATTGAAGGACTTCGCCTTGCTCAAACAGCGAGATCAGCAGGACCAGCCCGCTATCCAGCGCTATTGTCGCCAGCACCGCCCCCCGCAAACCGCAACAGAGCGCCACAGCGGCCAGCGGCAACAAGAGCAGCGGCGCGATCAGGGCGAATTGGGTATTCAGATTAATGCTTTGAGGAATTCCGAATGCCAGGGATAGCGTCAGCGCCAGCAGCGATAGCGCAACGTGATCGGAGTTGCTGCTGACCGTAGTGGACTGGCGGCGGCGCCGCCAACTGCCGAAGCGCAGGTAATGACGCAGACCCGGCAATACCCGCACCAGCAGAAACGGCGCAAAAACGATGATGCCGATGAAATCGGCCAACAGCCAAGAGAGAAATACGTCCGGCCATTGCGCCAGTGGCGTCAGATCGAAGTAGACCAGGCCAACAACGTTGGCCAAGGCTGCCAGCGCACTCGCCGCCAGCGCCGCCGCCAGCAACAGGATCACATGGCCAGGATGGGTAAAATCCCACGAATCCCGTAGCCATCGGCGCAAGGGCAATAGCACTGCGGCGTAAGCCACGGGTATCACCGTCAGGCTGAAGAGCAGCCCATAGAGCAGGCCGGGCGCAGAAACCGGCATCGAATCCATTGTCGGCAGCATGAGCAGCGCCAGTCCGGACATCCATTCCAGCAGCAGTCCACGCCAGCCAAAAATCAGCAGACCGCAAAAGCGTAGCCCGGCTGGCGGATGCCACAGACTGACGATGCCTTGGGCATCCAGCAGGTCAGCGGCATACCGCGCCGCCAGCCACAGCACGAGGTAGCCACCGCTCACGATCAGGATGCGTCGCCACCGGGGAGAGGGCAGGAGAAATTGCAGGAGGGTTCCATCATCGTCATTCATAAGAATTGCGACCTTTTCAACCGTCGCAAAATTCGGTTGGGCGCGTCAATCCACAGAATCACTTTTTAAAGACAATAGCAAGTTATTTGCGACAATTGGTTCATTCAAGCCAGGACTTTCGCTTCAGGTTCAAAAACCGTTCGGGGTGAACCGGTCGAACCCCATTTCTACCGATGAATGCCCTTCGACAGGGCTTCAGGGCGAACGGATGGAGCGAAAGTCCTTTAAGTTTAACCACTCAACGGCCGTCGAGCAGTTCGCCCAAGGTACGGGTCAGCAGCCGCAAATCCACATCCCCGCGACAGGGTGTGTTCGCCATCCTTGACCAGAATCACCCGCACATCGGCGCTGCTCAGCTTCTCCGCCACATGCAGGCTGATCCGCCACGGCGCGTCGGCATCGCCCATTCCGTGAATCAGCCGCACCGGACAATGAATGGGGAGTTCGGGACGCTTCAACAGATGATGCCGTCTTGATTCTTCAATGAGATTCAAGGCAATGATATACGGCTCGCCATAGGGCGACGGCAAGCTGATCACCCGCTCACGCCGCAAGCGATCCCGTAACGGCTCGTCCAGCCGTTCCCATAAAAGATACTCGGTGAAGTCAACGGCGCAGGCCAAACCGAGCAGACCCACTACTCGCTCTGGTCGCGTCAGCGCCGTCAGCAGCATGATCCATGCGCCCATTGACGAACCCACCAGCAGTTGCGGCCCTTCGCTCAACTGGTCCAACACGGTCATCGCTTCCTCGGCCCAGCCGCCAATCGTACCGTCGGCAAACTGGCCGGTGGATACGCCATGACCGCTGTAATCAAAGCGAATAAAGGCTTGGCCGCGTCCCCGACACCAGTGTTCCAGCGTGGTCGCCTTGATCCCGCTCATGTCGGAAGTGAAGCCACCGAGAAAGATCACGCCTGGCGCTTTGCCCGGACTGCGGTGATAGGCGAGGGTTGCGCCATTGCCGAGCAGTAACTTTTCTGGACGAGCCGCAAACAGGCTCATGCCGCGCCCCAAACCTGCTCGACCAGACGCGGCAGGATCTTCCCGGCGGGTCCGTTCAGACTGAAACTCACATGCGGACTGAGCGGGGTTGGTTGCGGGTTGATTTCCACCACCATCGCCCCGGCCGCCAACGCAGTAAATGGCAATTCAGCGGCGGGATAGACCAGGGCGGAAGTGCCGATGCTGAAGAAGATTTCAGCGGTCGCGGCGGCCTGTTGCGCCGCTTGCAGCGCATCCACCGGCAGTGACTCGCCAAACCAGACCACATCGGGCCGCAACAAGCTATCGCAGACCGGGCAATGCGGCGGAATATCAGCGGTGTCGGGCCAGCTCGCCACCACGCGATCCTCGTCGAAACATTTGACTCGAAACAGATTGCCGTGCAGTTCCACCACCTGACGGCTGCCCGCCCGCCGGTGCAGGCCGTCCACGTTCTGGGTGAGCAACGCAAATTCGGCGATCTGGCGCTCCATCGCCACCAGAGCATGATGACCGGCGTTCGGCTCGGCCTGCCTCACCCGCTCCTGCCGCCAGGCGTACCACTCCCACACCAGTTTGGGATTGCGCTGGAACGCTTCGGGCGTCGCCAGTTCTTCCGGCTGATAGCGCGCCCACAGTCCGGTTTGTGCTTCGCGGAAGGTGGGTACGCCGCTCTCGGCGGAGATGCCGGCGCCAGTCAGCACCGCGACCTTGCGGGCCGTGCGCAACCGGCTGATTAATTCAGCAGGAATTGAGCATTCAGTCATAGCGGGGGCGAATCTCCATGTGGCAAGCCATAGAAAAGTCAGCAAGGAGCATTTTCAGGACTTTCGCTCCATCCATTCGCCCTGAGCCTGTCGAAGGGCATTCATCGGTAAAAAACGGGGTTCGACCGGCTCACCCCGAACGGTTTTTAAACCAGGAGCGAAAGTCCTGATTTTATAGAGCGCCAGGCAATTCCCGATCATGGCCCGTGATCGGTTGAGAAGTTGGCTGCGTTTCGGCTAAATGCCTGATGTGCAGCTCGCGTTGTGGAAATGGGATCGTAATGCCGGCCTGCTTAAACTGTCGCCAAATCGCCAGCATCACTTGATCCCGCACTTTAAAACCTGATACCCGGCCAATATCCACATGGTAGTAAATCCGAAATAGCATGGCTGAGTCGGCGAATTCCCAAAACAGGACTTGAGGCGCGGGATCGGTCAATACGCCTTCATTATCGGCTAATACGTTCTCCAAAATCTGTTTAGCGGCTTGTGGATCGGAATCGTAACCAATGCCAATCACCAGCAGCGTTCGTAATATCTGATCATTATGAGTCCAATTGGTGAACGCATTGCCAACCACTTCCGAATTCGGAATGATGACGGACTGATTATCAAAATTCTTTATGGTCAGCGAGCGCATCCCGATACCCATCACTTCGCCTTCGTATTCGCCGATTCGCACCAGATCGCCACTGCGCAACGGCCGTTCGATCAGCAAAAGTAGTCCACTGACAAAGTTGTTGGCCAAGCTCTGCATTCCTAAACCAATGCCGACGCCGACTGCGCCAGCGAATACCGCCAAGGTAGTGAGATCAATGCCGATAATCCGCAAAATGATCAGGAGGCCAATCAGCACAATAGCGTATTGCGTGAATACCGACAGGCTATGGCGCACCCCTAAATCGCCGATCTGCGAAAAGACCCAGCGATAGGTAATTGCCCGACTCCACTGACCCAGCCAGATCACGGCCAGCAGAATAGTCAAGGTTGTTATTATTCCCCATAGAGTAATGGCGGCCCCGCCTATATTCAGTAGCGGATGCTCCAGAAAACTCCAGATCGAAGCCAGCACCGCCGATTGGCCAGTCCAGCCATAAGCCCGGAATAAGACGACCCACGCGCCGATAAACAGCAGCAGATTCATAATCCGGTGCAGTGGCTTGATAACATCCTGCGTCCACAACAGGCCATAGCTGGAATGAGTGACTGCATAGTTCTTCAGCGCCACTGACAGATCCTTCAGCAAGCTGTGGCTGATTAGCCAGCCCACCAGCACCGTAATAAAAATCAGCAGATAACCGGCCACCATCCAAGCCAGTCGCAAATACCCCAGCAGCCCCAATACCGCTGCGCCCAGCAGCGACAACGGCAGCGACAGGCTGAAAAACCGCAGAATCAGAAACCAGAAGCGTTCTCCGTAGATCGCGCCAAGCCGATCCATCACCAGCCGCCGAATCCGCAATACCGGCACAACCGCCCAGAACCAATACAGCATGAACAGCCGTTCAAAAGCGATGACAATGTTTTCTGACAAGTCGCTGAGATGCGCCAGAATCACCAGAGCAATGAGCAGGCTGCCGATCACCTGAGTCCAGAACAGTTGCCGGTAGAGCGCCGGTTGTCGCTGCGACTCCGGCAAATGCGGCGAAGCCAGAATCAGCCAGGCCAGACTGATCGGCAACTTGATCCCGACCCAGAACCAGGTCAGCGTCAGCAGAATGCCCAATCCCGGTTGCGGGGCCTGCACCAGCCATAGGAACACGCTCATCGCCATCGCGGCGGCGAGGCCCAACAAATTGCTGTGCGCCAGCAACAGCGCATGGCCGGTCAGTTCGCGCAGAAAGCTGCCGCTTTCGCTGGCGCGGCCATCAAACAGCAACCAGGCGCGCCGCAACGCCCGCCGCGCCATGACCAGCAGCCAGAACAATCCGCCCTCCAGCGCGATTAGGGCGATCCAGCGCAGCTCATTAGCGGCCAGCGTCGCCTTGATCGCCGATTCAACGCTCAACCGCAACTGAAACCACAGCACTTGTGGCACGGTGGTCAAACCGCTCCACAGGTGTTGCCAAGCCTCCGTCGAACCGGGATACGGCTTGCGAGTGAATAAATCCTGATGCAACCGCTCGCGATAATAACGATCCAGCGCGGTCTCGACCTGGTCGGCCTGCTCGCTCTGTTCCTGAACCTGGCGGATCCGCCGGTTCAATTCGGTCAGCAGTTGATTCACCAGTCGCAGTTCTTCATCGCGCAAACGCCGGTTGCCGCTGCTCAGAGTTTCGCGCTTCTCGATCAGTTGCCGCTGCTGTTCATACAGGGCGGTTTTTTTGCCGCAGCAACTCCAGATCGCGGCGAACTTCGCCGCGCAGTTCGATGATGGTTTCCAGAGCCGATTGCAAGGTTTCGGGATCGG
>JAAUTD010000180.1 GCA_012031845.1 Synechococcaceae cyanobacterium SM1_2_3 | reverse complement strand
GAACCCTTGCTCGAAGCAGATGAAATTCCGGTGACCGCCGCCAGTCTGGAAGATACGCTGATGCGGCAATTAGATGCGCTGGCCGCAGCGCCCTTGCCCAAAGCAGACTGAAACTCCCGGTGACCGCCGCCACTGGCAGTCTGGAAGACACGCTGGTGCCGGCGGCTCGACTGATCTGGCCGCCGCACCGCCGCCAGCCGGTCCACTCAATAAAGCGGCTTTAGGCAGTCTGGAAGACACGCTGGTGCGGCGGCTTGATGATCTGGCCGCCGCACCGCCGCCCGGCGGGTCCGCCCAGTTAAAGCGGCTTTAGGCAGTTTGGAAGACACGCTGGTGCGGCGACTGGATCATCTAGCCGCCGCACCGCCGCCCCAGGACGCCAAGGGAAACGGCGCTTGACGTCCCCAGGCATCCAACCGGCCCTGCTCAAAACGGGCAGGATGCGGGCGACTGCTCCAGCAACCGGATCGCTATACGCCATGCTTTTGCAGAAAATGCGGGCCAAAGTAATTAAGCGTTCTGGAAAAACATTGCAGCGCCCACCGTCGTTTGGCCGACAAATGCTGAACATAAAACGCGGTGTATTCAATCACCGGCTCGCCGCCGCGCTGGCGTTTGAAGTCGGCCGCGCCAGAGCTGAGGTTCAGCATTTGCCCGCGTTCCTTAGCCAGCTTCAGCAACAAGGCCATGACCAGGCGGTAAAGCCCCAGTTCTTTGGGCTGCCGGGTGTCATAACCGACAATGGGCGTAGTAATGGTGTCCTGCTGAGTGAATAAGCCAATGCTGGCGATGATTCTGCCGTCAGCATTGCGAAAGCCATGAAACTCCACCAGCCCGGCCTGATGCAGCTCCCTGAAAAATTCTGCGGTGAACTGGGGATTGAGATGCGAGTGCTTTTTAATAAAAAGCTGCTGATAGCAATCCTCTATATCACCAAAGTCATTATCGTGCAGATCCGCCGGTTTCACCCATGTCAACGGCGTTTTCGCCAGCAGGCGACCATCGTTTTTAACATTTTTCCGATTTGACCAGTCCGAATGATGGTTATCGAACAGATAGACCTGGCGGGCTGGAATCAGCTCCCATCCCTGCTGAATCAGTCGGTCCATCAAGGGGCCATTGGTTTTATCATTGAGCGAGCGAATGGACAGGCTGTGCTGGGGATATTGGCGAAGCAGGTCTTTAGTGATTTCCTGCACGGCGCCAAAAGACCAGTCGGGAATCAGATTGGTGGACACCAGCCAGTTGTTGATCGAGACCGTGCGATTAATTTTCGCCAGCTTCAACAACAGGCTGACCCAGCCAATCAGTCCTCTTAATCCCCATTGCAATAGCGGCTTGCGCAACAGACCCAGTTCATCTTTCGCATAACTGATATACGCGGTATAGGGTGAACACACATAGCTGTTGTCATATTCTTCATCATTCACCGTGATAGGAACCGGCTGTCCGTCAAGGGTGATAAGCTGAATGTCGGTCTGGATATTTTTAATCGTTCTGGACCAGCCCAGCTTGTGCAAAATGGCGACAAACCGTTCAGCGTCATAAGTCAGCGTATTCATCACCTGCGGCAATGCTTTATTCCAGATTTCAGGATGATTGATCAAGCGTGACGCAGAATCCGGCGTCATTGCCAGCGTGCTGCTGTTTTGTCCCACCTCGGTCGCTGCGCGCAAAACATATTCTCCGACTGTTCAGGGCACAACCCGCGCCCGCCGTCCATCCTGCAATTTGGCTGTAGGCCGCGCCACCACGGTAGCAGCCGGATCAAGGCCAGCAACAATCTCAATCCGCGCCTCGCCGACGATGCCCGTCTGCACCGGTTGACGCTGCAAACGGCCCTCCCTGACGATCCAGACCTGCCCGTTGCTGACCGCCGTAGTCGGCGCCAGCAGCGCATTCTGGCGCTCGGTCACAATGATATTGACCTCGGCCGTCATTCCGATCCGCAACGGCGGCTCCTCCACAAAGCCAATCCACACCCGATAGCCGCGAGTCACCGGATTGCCTTTCGGGGTTATTTCGGTCACTCGCCCTTCCAGCAACTGATCCGGCAAGGCCGGGGCGCGGATCAGCACCCGCTGGCCGGTTTGCACCAGCAAAATATCTTCCTCATCGACTTCGGCTTCGATGCGCAGCGGCGCACAGCAGGAAAAATAGAAAATGGGCTGATTGGCCGGAATCAACTGGCCGACCTCGCCATCGCGTTGCAGAATTTGCCCATCGGCCGGCGCGGTCAGCGTCATAAATCCCCGCAAGGCGCGGGCGCGAGCCACTGCCGCATCCGCTGCCTGCTGTTCCGAACGCGCCCGATCCCGTTCCAGCGCCGTGCCCAATCCGCGATCCAGCAAGGTCTGCGCACGCTCAAGCTGGCTCCTGGCGAACAGCGCCCGCGCTTGCAGCTCGTCCACCGACTGCTGCAAATCGGCGTCTTCCAGCCGGGCCAGCGCCTGACCGGCGCGAACCTGAGCGCCTTCATCGGCGTTCAACTCCATCAGTCGCCCAGCAGTGCGCGGGGCAATCGGCAACATCACCGTTGGCTCCACCGTGCCAGTTGCGTAGACCGCCTGCACCGCCGGTCCTCGGATCAGTGGGGCCATATCGACCGGCAGCGGGCCAAACTGCCGCCAGCCCAGCCAGCCGCCCGCCGCCAGCCCGATCAGCGCACTGCCGATCCAGAATATCCGGGTCAGTTTCACCCGCGCCGCCCCTCAGCGCCGGACAAAGGGCAACATCCGGTGCAGCAGCCGATCCCGGTCAAAAATCTGGTGTTTGAGACCCAGGCCCACATGCCAGGCCATGATGATGACCATGCCGTAGCCGACCACGATATGAATCACGCGGGCTATGGCGGCCAGCCATTCCTGCTTGCCAATCGGATTGGGCAAATCCTGCCAGCCAAACAGTTTGATGCCGTAATCGCCCGCCATGACAAAAAGATAGCCGCTGACCGGCATCACGATCAGACAGCCATACAGCAGCGTTTCATTCCAGTGCGAAATCGTGCGTTCAGCGGGGGTCAGCGTGGGCGCCCAGTCCGGCAGCGGCGTGAGCTTGCGCCAGGCCAGCCGCAATAGCGCCAGCGCCAGGATCACCAGCCCAATCGACTTGTGCCCGTTGTAATAACTGCCCTGAGTCAGCCAGAACAGCGTTTTACCCGATCCAATCCGGGTCATCAGATTGGCGCCGATGTATTGATAAACAATCAGGAGAAAAACCGACCAGTGCAGAAAGCGGGTGATCGCGCCGTAATGGGCGGCGGAGTTGATAAGTTGCATGGCTCCATTCCTGTTGCGGTCAGTGAATCCAGTTTGGCTCGTATCGCATCTGTCAAATGCAAAACTGCAATGTTTCAATGGATCGATGATAAAAAACACACTCTGCCGCTGACTACATGATGCCATTGGACGCAGTTTGCTCGTGTATCAGCAATTCCCTGAATTGTTCCAGCGGCATTGGGCGGCCAAACAGAAAACCTTGCCCAATATCACAGCCGTGTTCATCGAGAAACTCCTGTTGCTCATCAGTTTCCACACCCTCCGCTACGACTTCCAATCCCAGGCCATGCGCCAGTGTCACCACCGCATCCACAATAGCGGCGCTACTGGCGTCGCTGGGCAAATCCTTGATAAAAGCCCGGTCAATCTTTAGCACATCCACTGGAAAGCGTTGCAGATAGCTGAGCGATGAATAACCGGTGCCGAAATCATCAATAGCCAGTTCAACCCCCATCGCCTTAAATCTTTTCAGAGTAGCGATATTGCTTTCGGTGTGATCCATAAGAATGCCTTCGGTCAATTCCAATTCCAGGCAGGCCGGATTAAACCCGGTTTCCCGCAATAATCCGCCCACCATGTCAGCCAGATCGTCCTGACGGAACTGGCGGCCGGACAAATTGACCGCCACCCGCAAATCATGAAAACCCTCGCGCTGCAAATCGCCGGTCTCGCGCACGGCGGTGCGCAACACCCATTCGCCCAGTTGCAGGATGAGCCCGCTATCTTCCGCTATCGGAATAAACCGAATCGGCGATAACAAACCCAGTTCGGCATGATTCCAGCGAATCAGCGCCTCGGAACCAATAATGGCGCCCACTTCAAAACCCCATTTGGGCTGGTAATACAACTCCAGCTCTCCCCGATCTATCGCATGGCGCAAATGGGTTTCCAGATTCAGCCGCTCGCGGGCGATCATGGTCCCGCCGGACTGGTAGAACTGGTGATTGTTGCGTCCCATGTCCTTGGCCCGGTACAAGGCGATATCAGCGTTCTTGAGCAGATTTTCGGCGTTGCGGCCATCGCGGGGATACAGGCTGATGCCGATGCTGCAACTGGTCAGCAACTCGTGATCATCCAGACGGTAAGGCTGCGCCACCGTTTCCAGAATCCGATCAGCGATGCGGGCAACATCATCCCCATCCCTCAGATCGGGCGTCAGCACCGCAAATTCATCGCCGCCTTGACGAGAAATGGTGTCGCACTGACGTGCGCATTGTTGCAGTCGAGACACAACTTCGCGCAGCAACCGGTCGCCCGTCGCGTGCCCCAGAGTTTCGTTAATGCGCTTGAACTGGTCGAGATCGACCAGCATTACCCCGACCAGGCTGTGATCGCGGCTGGCTCGCAACACCGCTTGCCGCAAGCGATCCTCCAGCAATGCCCGATTGGGCAAGCCGGTCAGCGGATCGTACTGAGCCAGATGCTGGATGCGTTCTTCAGCCTGCTTGCGTTCGGTGATATCCTGCACCACAGTGACGAAATACTCGGCCACCCCGTTGGAGCGGCGCACACAGCGCGATGACACGCTGACGTAGATCGGCGTCCCATCCGGGCGCAACAGGCGCTTGTCCAGGGAGTAGCCCTCGGTGCGGCGACTCATGGCCCGATCGAACTGAACGATCTCGCTATCCAGATCATCCGGATGGGTAATCTCGGCCCAGCTCAGCCCCAGCAGTTGCGCCCGCCGGTAGCCCAGCATCTCGCACAACCGGTCGTTGACCTCCCACCAGCGTTTATCCGGGCCAGTCAGAGCCATGCCAATCAGCGGCAGCTCGAAATAGCTGCGGAACTTGCTTTCGCTGGCGCGCAGGGTTTCCTCGGTTTGCTTGAACTCGGCGACATCGGTGCTGGCCCCCACATAGCCGCTGATCCGGCCAGCGCGATCGCGCAGCGGCCGGGCGCGGGTGCTGAGCCAGGCCACTCGGCCCGATGCGCTCTGAAACCGGTGGTTGGCGGCAAATTCGCCGCCTTGTTCGATAGCCCGCCGCCAGGCTTGGGTTATGGCGTCGCGGTCTTCGGGGTGAAGCGCGCTCAGCCAGCCCAGGCCCATGACCTGCTTGGTGGTCGCGCCAGCCAATTGCCGCCACTGATCATTCACAAACTCGCATTTGCCTTGCGCATCGGTCATGAATACCCCGACCGGAAGCTGCTGGGTTAGAGTGCGGAAACGCTGTTCGCTGTCGCGCAGGCTTTCGGCGATCCGCCGCTGGCTTTGTATTTCCATTTCCAGTTGCAATTGAAGGTCGCGGTGCATGGCCAACTGGTGATGAAAGCGGTCGTATTCCTCCTGCTGCTGGCGGCGGCGACGACGCAGAGTGAGGAACAGCGCGAGCAAGCCGCCGCTCAACCCTAAGGAGAGCAACCCGCTGCCCAGCCAGAATATCAATCGAACCGACCCATCCGGATTGGGCTTGACCAAAAGTCGGCAAGGCGTCCGGTGCGCTGACTTGCGCTTGCGCATTCGCCGGAATCGGGATCCACGCCAGCCCAAGCCACGCCAGCAGCATGGCTATACCGACGCGGTTTATGAATCGCGCTGTCCATTGCCGCCTGAAGCTGCTCAATAGCGTCTTACTGTCTACCCGTTTCATTTCATTCCTCCCTCTCAGACGCCAGAACCTTGAAGCGCCGGTGCAGGCTGCTGGCCTGCCTCGCCCTGTTGCACAGCCGCATAAGCGACAAACTCCGTTTCGTCCAGAACGCCGACCAACTGCTCGCGGGCGAAGGAGCGAAAATGGCTTTCCACGATTTTGCTGTTCATGCTGTTTTTTCGGTACAGACCCAGAATAAGCCGCGCCTCGAAGCTGTCGCCCTGCTCCAGTCGCTTGACGTAAGCGCGCTCCAGCGCCTCGCGTTCGTCCGCATTCAGCCGATCCAGCGCCGCTTGCAGGCGCACGGCCAGAAACTGGGTGCGCAGATGTTCGGTGGACCGGATTAACAGCGCAGGGTCTTCCGTGGGTTGCGCCTGATCAGCGGTTGCGGAGGCCCCAAGCGCCGCGCCCGTCATCCGCATCTCGGTGGGCCGGTAATCTTCGCGCAGCGCCGCCAGCAGATAGGCCGGCAGATTCTGCACTTTGCCCGCCGCCAGATCACGCTCCACCACCGCGATATTGTCTTCCAGATAAACCGCCGCATACGTCGCCAGCGCCCAGCGATTCTGGCGGGCGCTCAGACCAAAGGCCGCCAGCTTCTCGCGCAGACGCTCCTGACGATCAGCAGAGTTATCAGCGGGCGGCGGCGCTTCTCCCTCCGCCGCGATGGCGGCCTGCCGCTGAGCGAATAACAACATCTGCGGATTATCGCCAACCCGGAACCGCACCGCCGCCACCCGCCGATGATCGCGCTGATAATCCACTTCCAGAATCAGGTCCGAGGTTTCGTTGACCTGCCGCACCGCCGGTTTAATGATTTTATCGTTGAATTTGCGGAAATCCTGGTAATAGCCATCTACTTCGCTGATTCCCAGCAAGCGCTTGAGCATGTCCAGGTTGATCCAGCCGGTGGTGCCCACCCGGCGATAGCGCAGGCAGTTTTCGTACAGAGCCAGCGCGTAGCCGCTGCTGAACTTGCGCTGGATGCTGAGGTTGAGCAGGGCGTAGATTTCGGGACGATAGAGCTTTTCGCAGAGTTCCGGGCTGTAGGCGTAAACGCAGTAGCCGTTCTTGATCACCGCCTGCGCCAGCAGGGTGGTGGCGCCCCATTCCTCCTGAGCGCCGTCTTCATCGAGGATGTTCCATTCGAGTACGGTGCGCGCCAGCGTTTTCAGCGCCTCTTTGAGCGGGTCCAGATTGTGGGTGTTGAAGCCAATCGCTTCAGCCAGATCCTTGACTCGAATCCGATGCACCCGCGCCGTCAGCAACTCTTCGTAGGCGTTGTGCAGCAACACGTTGGAAGCCTTGCGCTGGGTGAGCGTAAGCCGATTGTTGATGTGGATGGCGGCGATATGCTTCTTGAGGTTCTGGTCGGCTAAATCCGCCACGACCAATTTCCGGGCCGCATCCGCGCTGAGGTGTTTGTTTTTGCGCAGCATGGTTGCAGTTTAGCAGCAATGTCCCCGTGTTCAAGCCTGCCCTTTGGGAACAATTTCATCCCATAAACGGGGACATTTCCAAACGGTTCCAACAGCTTCGACATCCAGGGTTCGCGGCTGACACCCGTATTTTTGGGCAGGTTCCACGCCATACCGACAAAAAATGCACCATCCATGTTATATCATTTTAACCCATTGTTTCATAAAACTTTCTCGTGGGTTTTTCTCTGCATTCCAATCTTCATCCATAAACGGGGACATTTGCCAAATTTCATCCCATAAACGGGGACATTTGCCAAATTTCATCCCATAAACGGGGACATTTCAAAAATCGCATCCCATAAAC
>JAAUTD010000179.1 GCA_012031845.1 Synechococcaceae cyanobacterium SM1_2_3 | reverse complement strand
GCAGGGCCACCCCTGGGCTGGCTACGCTGCCTTCGTCGATCTTCACGCCCGCGCGCGGCCCGCCCATAGCGTCACGCTGGAGTTCGCCAGTGCTACGGCGATCGGCCAGGGCACACGCGCCGATGGTCGCCAGCGCCTTGCGCTCTTGCCCGACCCGCAGCTGATCTTTCCGAGCATCGCCAAGCGCTGGAACGAACTGGCACCGACAGCGCTCGAACAGAATATGGACGCAGTCAAGGCCGCCGCCGCCGAGACAATGATCAGTCGCTACCGCGCCGAGTCGACGGCGATCGATCTGGGTAAGGGGCCGCAGAAGGGTTTTATCGGCAGTTGTAGCTACGAACTGCCCAGCGACGAAATGCAATCGACCCTGCTCGCCCTGCTCGCCGAGGCCGCCTTCTTCCTTGGCGTTGGCGACTTCGCGGCGGGAGCCGGGCATATTGGCTTCATCGCGGCGATAGGCGCAAATCACGCTGGCCGCGCCCTGGCGAATCGCGGTGCGGTTGCAGTCCATCGCAGTGTCGCCGCCGCCGAGAACAACCACCCGCTGGCCCTTCATGTCAATGAAGTCGCCCGGATCGCGTTCCAGCCCCAACAGGCGATTGACGTTGGCGATCAGATACGGCAGCGCCGGGTAGACGCCGGGCAAGTTTTCGCCGGGGAAATCGCCTTTCATGGCGGTATAGGTTCCCATGCCAAGAAACACCGCATCGTAATCATCCAGCAGCCGTTGAAACGGCAGATCGCGGCCGATTTCGGTATTCAGCACAAACTCAATGCCCATGCCTTCCATAATCTCGCGCCGGGTTTGCACCACGTCCTTTTCCAGCTTGAACGGCGGAATGCCAAAGGTGAGCAGCCCGCCGATTTGCGGATAGCGGTCGAACACGATGGGCTTGACGCCATTGCGCGCCAGAATGTCGGCGCAACCCAAACCCGCTGGACCCGCGCCCACAATCGCTACCCGCTTGCCAGTCGGGGTGACGTGGGAAAGATCGGGTCGCCAGCCTGCTTTTAGCGCCTCGTCGGTGATGTATTTTTCAATCGCGCCAATGGTGACCGCGCCAAAGCCGTCATTCAGAGTGCAGGCTTCTTCGCACAAGCGATCCTGGGGACAAATCCGCCCGCATATTTCCGGCAATGAATTGGTGCGATGAGATAATTCGGCGGCTTCAAACAGGTTGCCTTCGTCAATCAACTGCAACCAGTTCGGGATGTAGTTGTGAACCGGGCATTTCCATTCGCAATAGGGATTGCCGCAATGCAGACAGCGGCCCGATTGCACCGCAGCGGAAGATGCGTCGAACTGCCCGTAAATTTCCTTGAACTGGATCACGCGCTCGCGGGCCGGGATTTTGTCCGGGTCCTGGCGCGGCGTATCAAGAAACAACATCGGTTTGGCTTTGGACATGATTGAAACTCGACAAAGGGTAGGAGCTATTAACAATAAAATGATAGCGATTGGAAGTTTGCTTCAACTGTTTTCATAGGCTTTGATAAATTCATCCCGCGAGATGCTTGCCAGCGAGCAAATAGTTCTTAAGGTTGATGCTTTGATGTGGGTGTGATTAGGCAGAGTCAATGGGGTTTTTGAATGATCGGCATTAAGACGAATCATGGCGATATGTTCTCGCTCACGCACCCGTTCAAAGCCCAGCAACTCAAACGCTTTGATAACTTTGGCTTTGGGAGCGTCAACGGGAAATTTTGCCATCAGACGAGAAGCTCTATTTCCGAAACGGAGGCTTCCAGAATATCGTCTTCCTCCAAGCTATCCAGTCCAAACGTCTCGATATGGAATTGGATGGCTGACTGAACATCGGCCAGCGCTTGTTCATAGCTGTCGCCTTGACCAACGATCACGCCACTGAATCCCAACGGATAACCCACATAGCCATCCGCATGTTTTTCGATAATCAGTTTGAAAATTTTTCTCATCCTATGGCGCCTTTAAGCTGCGGTAGATCGTGAATAAGGGCAAAACCTTCTCCCTCTCCTTTGTGTGAGAGAGGGAGAGTCGTTGTTACGCCGCCTCGCGCAACGCCACCAGCAATGATTTGAGATCAGCCGCTTTCGGCTTCACCAGCCAGAACCGGCTGGCGTAGTAGCGGAAGTCGTCCAGAATCTCCTGTCCCCATGCGCTGCCGGTTTCCGCGACATAATCTTCCAGCAAATCCAGCAGGTAATTCCGCTGTAACTCCATGTTCTCGGTGGCGATGCGATGAATATCAATGAGTTCGTGGTTGTAGCGATCCACAAAGGCGTTGTTTTCATCCAGCACGAAGGCGAAACCGCCGGTCATGCCTGCGCCAAAATTGACCCCGGTTTCGCCCAGCACCACCACCACGCCGCCAGTCATGTATTCGCAGCCGTGATCGCCGACGCCTTCCACAATGGTCAATGCGCCGGAATTGCGCACCGCAAACCGTTCGCCCGCCGTGCCCGCCGCGTACAGGACGCCGCCGGTCGCGCCGTACAGACAGGTATTGCCGATGATCGCGGTGCGGCGACTGTCGAAACGGCTGCCTTTCGGCGGATAAATCACCAGTTTGCCGCCCGCCATGCCCTTGCCGACGTAATCATTGGCGTCGCCTTCCAGATACAGATGCAGTCCGCCCGCGTTCCACACCCCGAAGCTCTGCCCGGCCGTGCCGGTTAGCCGGATTTTGATTGGCGCGTTCTCCATGCCCAAATCACCGTGGCGGCAAGCGATTTCACCCGACAGCCGCGCCCCGATGGAGCGATGGATATTCTTGACCGCGTATTTCAGTTCGCCGCCCGCTTTTGCGGTAATCGCAGGCAGCGCGTCGCGCACCATCTGTTCGGCCAGTTCACCCTTGTCGAACGGCTCATTGCGCGGCTCGATGCAAAATTGCGGCTGTTCCAGCAGCAGGCCGGTGTCGGACAGGATCGGCGACAGGTCCAAACCGCCGTGTTTGCCGGTCGCGCCGGGCAAGGCTTCCAGTAAATCAGTGCGTCCGATCAAATCCTCGAACTTGCGGACGCCCAGACTCGCCATGATCTCCCGCGTTTCCTGGGCGACGAAGCGGAAGAAGTTCATCACCTTTTCGGCAGTGCCCCGGAAGTGGTTCAGCCTTAACACGTTGTTTTGGGTAGCAACGCCGGTCGCGCAGTTGTTGAGATGGCAGATGCGCAGATATTTACAGCCCAGCGCCACCATTGGCGCGGTGCCGAAGCCAAAGCTCTCCGCGCCCAGCATCGCCGCCTTGACCACATCCAGCCCGGTTTTCAGCCCGCCATCGGTCTGCAACCGCACCTTGTCGCGCAGGTTGTTGATCCGCAAGGTCTGATGGGTCTCGCTCAGGCCCAATTCCCAGGGACTGCCCGCGTATTTCACCGAAGTCAGCGGGCTGGCGCCGGTGCCGCCGTCTTCGCCGGAAATGGTGACATGATCGGCATGAGCTTTGGCGACGCCAGCAGCAACCGTGCCAACGCCGATTTCGGACACCAGCTTGACGCTGATGTCCGCTGCTGGATTGACGTTCTTCAGGTCGAAAATGAGTTGCGCCAAATCTTCAATGGAATAAATGTCATGGTGCGGCGGCGGCGAAATCAGGCCAACGCCAGGGGTGGAGTGGCGGACGCGGGCGATCCAGTCGTTGACCTTGTGGCCGGGCAACTGGCCGCCTTCGCCGGGCTTGGCTCCTTGCGCCATTTTGATTTGCAGCATGTCGGCGTTGACCAGATATTCAGCAGTGACGCCGAACCGGCCGGAAGCCACCTGCTTGATGGCTGATCGCAGCGAATCGCCATTGTCCAGCGGGGTGTAGCGGATCGGGTCTTCGCCGCCTTCTCCGGTGTTGGACTTTGCGCCCAGTTTGTTCATCGCCAGGGCCAGCGTGGTGTGCGCCTCCCACGAGATGGAGCCAAAGGACATAGCCCCGGTCGCCAGCCGCTTGACGATTTCACTGGCCGGTTCAACCTCGTTCAGCGGGATCGGCTGACCGACGCCGCGCAATTCAAACAGACCACGCAAGTTGCGCAAACCGTCCTGCTGATCGTCCATCGCCCGGCTGTAGGCTTTGAATTGCGCGTAATCGCCGGAGCGAACCGCGTGTTGCAGCAAGGCGACCGTTTCCGGGGTCCAGGCGTGACGTTCGCCGCGCAGCCGGTAGGCCAGTTCGCCGCCCGCATCCAAGGCGTTGCGATAGAGCGGGGCGTCGCCAAAGGCTTGATGGTGGCGAGTCACGGCTTCTTCGGCGATTTCGGTCAGGCCGACGCCTTCGATCACGCCCTGGGTTCCGGTGAAATAGCGTTCGATAAATTCGCTGGACAAGCCCACTGCCTCGAAAATCTGGGCGCCGCAGTAGGACTGGTAGGTGGAGATGCCCATTTTCGACATCACCTTGAGAATGCCTTTGGCGATGGCTTTGGTGTAATGCTCGTGCGCTTCGGTCTCGGTGAGGGCTTGCGGCGCGTAGGGCAGGCTGGCGGACAGGGTGTCGAAGGCCAGATAGGGATTGATCGCTTCCGCGCCGTAACCGGCCAGCAGACAGAAGTCGTGAACCCGCTTGGCTTCGCCGGTTTCGACAACCAGCCCGACCTCGGTGCGCAAACCGGCGCGGATCAGGTGATGATGAACCGCAGCGGTGGCGAGCAGGGCGGGAATGGCGATGTGATCCGCATCCAGGGCGCGGTCGGACAGGATCAGGATGTTGTTGCCGCGCCGCACGGTGTCGGCGGCTTCGCGACACAAATCTTCCAACGCCCGCGCCATGCCGGCCGCGCCGCGTTCGACCGAGTAGCAGATGCTCAAAGTGCGAGTGCGGAAAGCGCGGTCAACGTGGTATTCGATGCGGCGGATTCGCTCCAAGTCCACATTCGCCAGAATCGGGCGCTTGATCGCCAGCCGCTTCTGACTGCCCGCGCTGCCCGGATCGAGCAGGTTGGGGCGGGGGCCGATGAAGGACACCAGCGACATCACCAGCGCCTCGCGGATCGGGTCAATGGGCGGATTGGTAACCTGGGCAAACGTCTGTTTAAAGTAATCGGCCAGCAGTTTGGGGCGGTCGGACAGCACGGCGGGCGGGATGTCGCGACCCATTGAACCAATCGGGTCTTCGCTGCTGACCGCCATCGGGGTCAGGAAAGCGCGTAGATCTTCCTGGCTGTAGCCGAAAGCCTGCTGACGGCGGAGCAACGTCGCGGCATCGGGCGGCATCGGCCCGACTTCGGCAGGCAGATCGTGCAGATGAATCTGGGTCGCATCCAGCCAGGCTTGATAGGGATGAGCAGCGGCCAGTTGATCCTTGATCTCCTGGTCGTCAATGATTCGGCCCTGTTCCAGATCAATCAACAGCATCTTGCCGGGTTGCAGCCGCCATTTTTTGACGATCTTCTCTTCGGGGATCGGCAGGACGCCCATTTCCGAAGCCATGATCACTTGATCATCGTCGGTGACCAGATAGCGGGCGGGACGCAGCCCGTTGCGATCCAGAGTTGCGCCGATTTGACGGCCATCGGTAAAGGCAATCGCGGCGGGGCCGTCCCACGGCTCCATCAGCGCGGCATGGTATTCGTAAAAGGCGTGGCGACGCTCATCCATCAGCGGGTTATCCGCCCAGGCTTCCGGCACCATCAGCATCATGGCGTGCGGCAGCGAGTAGCCGCCCGCCAGCAGCAGCTCCAGCGCGTTGTCGAAGGTGGCGGAATCGGAAGCGCCATCGCCAATCAGCGGCCAGAGTTTGTCGAGGTCTGCGCCGAGCCGGTCGGATTTCATGTTGTGGCGACGGGCCAGCATCCAGTTGATGTTGCCGCGCAAGGTGTTGATTTCGCCGTTGTGACAGAGATAGCGGAAGGGATGAGCCAGCGCCCAGGACGGGAAGGTGTTGGTGGAGAAGCGTTGATGCACCAGCGCCAGCGCCGATTCCAGGCGCGGATCGCGCAAATCCGGGTAATACAGGCTCAGATTGCAGGCCAGGATCATGCCCTTGTAAACCAGGGTGCGCGAGGACAGCGAGGCGACATAGAAATTCGGCTGGCGACCGGCTGCGGTGTTTCCGCCCCAGATGACGTGATGGGCCTGCTTGCGCAGGACAAAGAGTTTGCGCTCGAAACTGTCGCTGTCAGGGCAGTTGGCGCCGCGCTGAATGAAGACCTGGCGGATGATCGGTTCGGTCGGGCGCACGCTGTCGCCCAGACAGGCATTGTGGGTAGGCACATCGCGCCAGCCCAGCAGAATTTGGCCTTCAGCGGTGATGCTGCGCTCCAGCGCGGCCTGACATTCAGCCTGCACTTCACGCGGCAGAAAGACCATGCCCACGGCATAGTCGCCGACCGGCGGAAGGCTAATGCCGAGGTTGGCGCATTCGGCGCGCAGAAAGGCGTCGGGAACCTGAATCAGGATGCCAGCGCCGTCGCCCGCCAGCGGGTCCGCTCCCACCGCGCCGCGATGGCTGAGATTGGTCAGGATTTCCAAACCTTGTTGAATGGTTTGATGACTTTTGCGGTTCTTGATATCGACGACAAAGCCGATGCCACACGAGTCGTGTTCGTTACGCGGGTCGTAGAGACCCTCGCGAGAAGTGGGGTAGGTCACAGTCATGGTTATTCCTCGAAATAACGGCGGCGGGCGACATTCCGTGCGTGGGCGGCTCCGCAGATGAATTTTAATGCAATCCGCATACTACCGACCCCTTGACCGCTCATGCAACCGGCAACAGATGCGGTTTCCAGCGACTTTGGTTGGAGTCGTTGGCGCCCGGTTTATTCCTTAAGGCGATGTTGCTCCATCGTTTCATGCCATTCTGCTTCTTCGGTGTGCAGATACAGGCCCGTCGTGTCCAGTTTGGCGTGACGGGCATTGCGCTGTAAAAACCGCAGAGTGATGCCTGCGTCGGCTTGATGAGTGATGCTGGTGTGGCGAAACCAGTGGGTCGATGCGCGGCGCAATTTCGCGGCTTGATGCGGGTCGTCGGTTTCCATTCGCGCCGCCGCCTTTGCGACTAAATCCTTGATGATTCTGTAGATCATATTGTCGCCTATGCCCGCCGTGCCCTTGAGATTCAGCACCAGCGGGGTGGTTTCGTCCGGCGCGGGCAAGGACGGCAGGCCGTAAAACTTCCGGTAGTCGCGCAAGGCTTGCAGCATGTCCTGATTAACCGGCACTTGTGCTTCTTTCTGACCTTTGCCGATGACTCGCCACCACCAGCGCCCGCGAATCTGGATAAAACTACTCATGGCGTGACCGGCGACTTCGCTGACTCGCGGCCCCAATAAATAGAGCAGGGCGACCAGAAAGCGGGTGCGGGCGTAGTGCCGGTTTTCCTGTTCGCTGTCACGGGGCAGGGCTTCTACCGTATCCAGCAGCACTTGCCATTGATCATGTTCAAGAAATCGTTCGACCTGGCGTTGCGCCTGATAGCGGCCGCGTCGCCGGGTCAGCGCCAGCGGGTTACCGGCCAGATAGCCCGCCTTGACCAGGTAGCTGAACAGTGAATTGATGATGAGCATGGTCAATCGGCGGCTGGCGGGGCTGAGTGGCCCCAGAAAAGGCCGCCAGCGCGGGCTGAAGCGCGGCGCTTTCTGGCCGCACAGCGCTGGCGAGGTTGCGGATCGGCGAGGAAGGCTTCGTACAGGGATGCAGTCTTCGCGGGTCAGGCTGGACAAGGATTTGCCGCGTTCCAGCAGCGCCCAGAGCAGCAGCCGTTC
>JAAUTD010000013.1 GCA_012031845.1 Synechococcaceae cyanobacterium SM1_2_3 | reverse complement strand
GGCCCGGTGGAAATAATATCTATCGGCGTATCGGTCAATTCCTCAATGCGCCGCAATAAGCCTGGGCATTAGCAGGCAGATCCCGGTATTGGCGCACGCCCACCGTGGACGATTGCCAGCCCGGCATCTCCTCATACACTGGCTCGCAGGCCGCCAGCGCCTCGGCGCCCAGCGGCGCGTGATCCAGCCGCTCCAGCCCGCACTGATAACCGACGCACATCTGAATGCTGTCCAGCCCATCCAGCACATCCAGCTTGGTCACGCACAGCCCCGACACGCTGTTATTGACGATGGAGCGGCGCAGCGCCACTGCATCGAACCAGCCGCAGCGCCGCCGTCGTCCGGTGGTCGCGCCAAACTCGTGACCGCGCTCGGCCAGATATTCGCCGATCTCGTCAAACAGTTCGGTAGGGAATGGCCCGCCGCCCACCCGCGTGGTGTACGCCTTGGTAATGCCCAGCACGTAATCCAGATAACGCGGCCCCAACCCGGTGCCGGTGGCCGCGCCGCCCGCCGTGGTGTTGGAAGAAGTCACATAGGGATAGGTGCCGTGGTCAATGTCCAGCATCGCCCCTTGCGCACCCTCGAACAGCATGTGATCGCCGCGCCGTCGGTGTCCATCCAGCAAGCCGGTGACATCGGCCATCAGCGGCCGCAAGCGTTCAGCCATCGTCAGCGTCTCATCCAGCACCTTCTGAAAATCCACCGGATCGGTCTGAAAATAGCGTTGCAGCACAAAATTATGGAAATCCAGCACTTCGCCCAATTTGGCGGCGAAGCGTTCGCGATGAAACAGATCGGCCAGCCGCACCGCCCGCCGCGACACTTTGTCCTCGTAGGCCGGCCCGATGCCGCGCCCGGTGGTGCCGATGGCCCGCTCGCCCCGCGCCTTCTCCCGCGCCTGATCCAGCGCAACGTGATAGGGCAGGATCAGCGGACATGCCTCGCTGATCCGCAGGCGGGCGGTAACATCTATGCCTCGATTTTCCAGTTCATCAATCTCGGTCAACAACGCAGTGGGCGATAAAACGACGCCATTGCCGATCAGACATTGCACGCCATCACGCAGAATGCCGGAAGGAATCAGGTGCAATACGGTCTTCTGGCCGTCAATCACCAAGGTATGACCAGCGTTATGCCCACCCTGGAATCGCACGACTGCCGCCACATTCTCGGTAAGCAGATCAACGATCTTGCCCTTGCCCTCGTCGCCCCATTGCGCGCCAATGACGACTACATTTTTACCCATGTCGGTTTCCTGGTGGTTTTTAATGTGTAAAGTGCGGTTGGGGGTAATCCCGGTTAGGCTATAGCTGATTGGCGACATCTACAAATTCAGTAACAGTTAATTCTGCTGAACGAATAAGACTCCTCAAAGTTCCTTTTGCTATTTCATCGTGATCTGGAACAGAGAGCGTTACCATCTTCTCATCTTTTACCATAATGATATGGCTACCGCGCTGCCGAACAACTTGTCATCCAAATTTTTCAAAGACCTTGACCGCTTCCCGTCCACTTATTTTAGGAAAGTTACTCATCAGGCAGCAATCTCAATTTGTCGGGTTTCAATAGTCAACGGCAATCCGCGTTCGGCGCGAACTTCAAGACAAAGTTGAATAGCATCTTCAATGTTTTTAAGTGCTTCCTGCTTGGTATGGCCTTGACTGACACATCCAGGAATAGCCGGGTATTCTATAACCCAAATGCCGTCTTCATCGCGATCTATTGTCACCAAGAGCTTCATACTGTTCTCCTTGAGGATTCCGTCAAATTGAAGTTGTGGAAAAATGGCTATTTGAGAATTACTCTATATAGCAGTCCTTCTCAGATTGTTTAATTTTCCAAATCCATACTGATTCATTTTATTATGGTAACTTATTGAAATTTAATTATTTTATTATGGAAGCTATTGCTTTGTTGAATAACTTTGATAAACAACCTGTATAGGATTGCTATAGCAGTCTTTCCTAGATTATTGATTATGGCTTTTAACTTAAGCAGGGTGATAACCCCCATAAAGAATAACTAATTTTCAGCAAGTTATATAACTCAATAGAGGTTTTGATTTGGAATTACAAATTAAACAACCTAAGAGAAATTGCTATATTTCATGTATTTATCGAGAAGCATATATTGTTGAGTCGCGAATTTTTCACAATACCTCAAGTTGCGTGGTTCCAAAATTTGTAACAAGTGCTTCAGTCACCGGATTCCGGTTTTCCTCCTTGCCCCCAACATGATAAAAATGCTCACGAGTGACAACATTAAATTTCGACCATAACGACTCAATATATTCGTTCTTGCGGTAATCATTATGATGCCATGTTGATAAAATAAATCTTCCATTAAAATTTGATAGGGCGTTAAAAAGCAATTTTTCACAGGATTCATCCCATCCGTTATAGTAATCCACATGCCGATCTATATATGGCGGATCACAATAGATAATATCGGTTGGCGACGCACCCTTAATTGTCTTGGTAAAGTCCTGACACCTAAATATAAATGACTTTGCTTTCAGCAGCTTGCTAACAAAATCAACTTGGTTGATGATTTTAGTCACATATGCTTGGGCAAACCGTTGCGGTTTCCTGCAAAAGGGGATATTGAATTCACCTTTTCGGTTAAATCGAATCATTCCATTGAATCCGGCTCTATTCAAAAATAAAAAATCGAGTGGCGAATGATCAGAATTGAACCGGTCTCTTATAAAGTAGTAGTGATCTTCGCCAAGTGACAATAACATCTTGCCCTCACGAATCAGATAATCTTTAACAATTTCAGGAGTTATTTCACCTTTGGCGATACTGGAGTAAAAATTCACCAAATGCGGATTGGCATCACAAAGAACTGCACTCTGTAGCGCAATGTTAAATCCAACCGCTCCTGTCCCCATGAATGGCTCAATCCAAGCGCCAGTAACATCGCCAGGTATAATTGTTTTTATCCAAGGCACGAGCTTGGTTTTTATTCCCTGAGATTTAATTGGAGGCACACCTATTTTTATCATTTTGATATTAGAGCGATATTATCAATTTCTTAGCATTTTCGCAGTGAGTTATTACTAAACTGGTTGATTGTTTACCGAATTCTGGTTGGTATCACTCGGGTTAACTGGAACTTCAGAAAATTTAATTCCATTACAATGCCATTCGATTAAATCTTGCATTTCAACAAGGATAAGACTGTTATTTTTCTCGGCACTTTCAATAGCTTCGCTTGTAAAATAACTCGTTGTTACAACATAGCCTCGCCACGCATCATTCTCCTCAATAACTCCTTTAATTTGCTGAATTATTGGACGACCAACCCCATTTTCTGGCGAGTTACGCTTGCATTGCACAATAATTAAACCATTAGGATGCCGTGCAAAACCATCAACGCCTGCATCATTACTCTTCCTCGTTACCCAGGCTATAAGACCCGCTTGCTGAAAGAAGCTCATAATATGTTTTTCAAACTCATAGGCATCCATGTTCAGCAGCATAGTGCGGATAGCATCTCTTTCTTTTGTGTAACTTGTCTGGTTTGGAGCAGCTATATCTTCAGTCATAGCTTGGCGCATAGTTTGATTTGCGCGTCGAAGTAATTCATCTTTGGCTATCACTGCCATAATAACCGATATATAGTCACGAGCTTCTGAACTGCTTAAAAATGCTTCTAAAACTGATGTAACCCCTGCTACGCCTAAAAAATCAGCAATAGAACTGGCGCTCCAATTGCTGTTCCAAAACCCGCAATACCCACAGAGGAACCACCAATGATTGTTCCTGCTCCGAGAGTAACAGGAATTGCCACTTTAAGAGCAAGAGGCAAATCAGAGTTTTTATAATTTGCAAACGCTTCACTAATACTTCGCAAAACGCTTTGAGCAATACGTTTTGAATTCATCAGATTATATAATGCTTGCGCTTTCTCAAATAAACTCAAGGTATTATTAGATAATGTCTCCCTTGCTATCGTAAGCCACACGATCATATCCGTGCGATCCTGTTCCGTAGAACAAGCTTGAATCGCCCGTACAAACAATGAAACTACCCAACTGCGAACTGTATCAAGAATATTATTTTCGGATATTGTTTGGGGAACAACTTGAGCGGCTCCCCACGATTTACTTAGAGCAGTCTTGGTAAAACCAGTTGTGGTTTCTGTGGCGGCATTGGCTAGATGTTTAATTTCATCAAGAAATTTCATCTTTTTAACCTTTTACACTGAGTTACCAACACTAACTCACCCCTCAAGCCCGAATGATGATCCACGCCCCTTCCCGCTTCCCCAGCACCCGATCACAACCCAAATCCCCTGGCTCTGCCTCCGCGCCCGGCAAGGCCCGAATCACCCGCTCGCCCTGAGTGCGCAATTCCGCCACTCGCTGATCCAGCGCAGCATCAGCCAGCGACGGCGCGTAAATGCCTGAACCGGAGGCTGTTGGGGTCGAACCCAGCAGCAACAAGGTCGCCAAATCGGTGCTAAAACCGGTGGCCGGGCGGGCGCGGCCAAACACCTGGCCGATTTCGTCATAGCGTCCGCCCTGCGCCACCGCCTGCCCCTGACCCGGCACATAGGCGGCGAACACCACGCCGGTGTGATAGTGGTAGCCGCGCAATTCCGCCAGATCAATATGAATCGGCAACTCCGGCCATTGCCGCTGCAACGAAGTCACCAAGCGCCGCAAGGTCGCCAACGCCGCGTTGACTTCTGCACCCGCGCCCGCCAGCCGCGCATCGGCCTCGTCCAGAATTTCAACACCACCGTTCAATTCCGCCAGCGCCAGCAACAATTCACTATCGGATTTAGGCAAGGCCCAGGCCGCCAAATGCTGATGAATTTCCGGGAATGCCTGCCGTTGCAACGCCTCGAACAGCAGCGCCTCCCGCTCCTGATCCAGCCCGGTCAATCGCGCCAGTTCGCGGAAGATCGCCACATGGCCCAAATCCAGATGAACGTCGCCCACCCCGGCTGTCGCCAGGGTTTCCAGCATCAGGGTCAGCACCTCCAAATCGCTTTCATGGCCGCGATGACCGTACAGTTCCACCCCGGCCTGATACGGACTGCGCGATCCGCCAAAGCCATCGGCGCGGGTTCGCAACACCGGCCCCATGTAGCACAACCGGGTGGGGCCGGTGCGCTTGATCCGGTGCGCATCCATTCGCGCCACCTGCGGAGTCATGTCGGCGCGCACTCCCATCATCCGCCCGCTGAGCTGATCGGTGAGCTTGAAAGTCTGCAACTCCAGATCATCGCCCGCGCCGGTCAGCAGCGATTCCAGAAATTCGATCAGCGGCGGAATCACCAGTTCGTAGCCCCAGTGGGCGTACAATCCAGCAGTTCGCGGCGCAACCGTTCCAGGCGACTGGCGGCGGGCGGCAGAATTTCCTCAATCCCTTCAGGTAACAACCAGCGATCTTGAATAGTCATGGCGGGCAACTTGCGAAGCGTTAGGCGGGAATCGTTCAGCGGAAGAAGTACAACACCAGCAATCCCAGCGCCATGCTGACCAGACCGGCGAACCGCAAGATGCGATCCTCCAGTTTCGCCATCTGGAGCAAGGTCTGACGCAGTGCGCGCGGGCTGAGAAACGGCAGAATGCCTTCCAGCACCAGCATCAAGCCGAACGCCGCCAGCAGGTTATCCCACATGGCGGCATCCACAGTTCAAGGCGAAGTGGTTCATCCAGCAAACCGTACTCATTGCGCCTTGTTGAAATAGCGGAAAAACTGGAAATCCGGCTGCAAAACCAGCACATCGTCCTTGTTACCGAAGCTGTGTCGGTAAGCGGCCAGGCTGCGATGGAAGCTGTAGAAATCCGGGTTCTTGCCATAGGCTTCGGCGTAAATATCGGTCGCCTGGGCATCGCCCTCGCCGCGCTGCCGTTCAGCGTCGCGGTAGGCTTCGGCCAGCAGCACGGTGCCTTGACGGTCGGCGTCGGCGCGAATTCGCTCAGCCGCTTCCGCGCCCCGGGAACGGAAATCCTTGGCCACCCGCAACCGTTCGGCTTTCATCCGGCTGAACACCGAATTGCTGACATCCGCCGGCAAATCAATCCGCTTGATCCGCACGTCCACCGAAGCGATGCCCAGTTGCGTGGCCTGCTCTTTCAGCAAGCGGCTCAGGGTTTCCATGATCTGATCGCGGTCGCCGGACACCACTTCCTGGATGGTGCGCTTGCTGAACTCGCTGCGCAGACCATCCTTAACGATTTGATCCAGCCGGACATTGGCCTGAGCCGGATCGCCGCCCACCGCCGTGTAAAACCGCAGCGCGTCTTCGATGCGCCACATGGCGAACGAGTCCACGATCACGTTCTTCTTCTCGGCGGTCAGAAACCGTTCCGGTTCGGTGTCCAGGGTTTGCAACCGCCGATCAAACTTGCGGACGTTGTTGATCAGCGGCCATTTCCAGTACAGCCCCGGCTTGTAGTTGGCTTCGACGATCTCGCCCAACTGAAACCGCAGCGCGGTCTGGGTTTCGTTCACGGTGAACAGAGAAGTCGCCAGCACCGCTGCAATAGCCGCCACGCGCCCCCAACAGCACATTACGGGATACGGGCATTTGTGACCCAGCCATCAGCGCACCTCCCGGCTACGATTCAGTTCGCGCAAGCGACTCAACGGCGGATTGTCAGCGCCCGGCGTCGCCGTGGCCGGATTCGGCAACGGTTCAACCAGCGACACTCCGCCACTCCGGGCGCCGCCCGGCGCTTCTCCGGATTTCAGCAGGCGATCCAGCGGCAGATAGAGCAGGTTATTGGTTCCCTTCACATCCACCAGCACCTTGCTGCTCTGCGACAAGACTGACTCCATTGTTTCCAGATACAGCCGCTCGCGAGTGATTTCCGGCGCCCGCTGATAAGCGGTCAACATCTGTTCAAAGCGACTGGCTTCGCCCTTGGCTTCGGCGATCACCTGCTCCTTGTAGGCGGACGCTTCCTGCAACCGCCGCGCTGACTGACCGCGCGCCCGTGGAATCACCTCGTTGGAATACGCCTCAGCTTCGTTCTTTAAGCGTTGCTCATCCTCACGCGCCTTGATGGCGTCGGCAAAAGCATCCTGCACCTCTTCCGGCGGTTGCGCATCCTGAAGCACGACCGTCACGATTTGCAGACCGGCGCCTTTGCCGCTCAACTTCGGCGGTGCGCCTGCTTTCACACTTGCGGATGCCGCGGATTTGTCTGCGGGCGACTCAGGGCCGTAGCTGTCCAGAATCCGCTGACTCAGAGTTTTAATATCCGCCACGATGGTGCTGCGTCCCTCGGTCAGGACAAAATCCATGGTGCTTTTGCCGATAGTTTCGCGGGCGGCGCTCTCCACAACCTGCACCAGCACCGCTTCCGGATCAAGCACATTGAACAGATAGGCGCGGGGATCGCTGATCTGGTACTGCACCGCCATCCGCACGTCCACGATATTTTCGTCCTGAGTCAGCATCAGCGCCTCTTTCGGCACGGTGCGCAGCGCGGGTTGTCGAGCGCCGCCCGCGCCGCCGGAGCGATAACCGATTTCGCGGAAGCGGCGTTGTTCAAGATTCACGATTTCAACCTGATCAATCGGGAAGATTCGCAAATGCGGGCCGGGCATGGTCGTTTCCAGATAGCGCCCGAACCGCAACACGACTCCGCGTTCGCCTTCGTTGACGATATAGATGCTGGCGATCAGCCAGCCGATGACCGCAATGACGCTGATAATCAGACCTGCGCCTAAAAAGCCGGAGCCTGATCCACCCGCGCCGTCGCCGTTGCTATTGCCACCGCGCCGCCCACCCAGCAGGACACTGAGCTTATCCGACAATGTGCGGATGACTGCATCCAGATCGGGCGGTCCCTGCTCGCGTCCCCCGCCACTCCAGGGGTCTCGATTGCCGCCACCTGGTTCATTCCAGGCCATGTCGCACCTCAAACTCGTCAGCTATCGTTGATACCGCCGGGATGTCAAATCCCGAACGCACCCATTCCGCCCGCAAACCTTCCCGGCGGCACAACCAATCCATATTGCCACGCGACGTGCGCACTTCAATCAACCATTCGCCCGCCGGTTCCATTTGTTCGGTCACCACAGCCCCCAAGTTAAACAGTTTAGCCCGCAGACGGGCAGCGGTGGGCGGCAGACACAGCCAGCCATGCAGTGCGTCACTCTGTAACCGTTCCGCCAGAGCGACCAGCAGGAGATCAAGACCTGCGCCGGTCGCTGCTGACGCCCACACCGCCCGCGCCTGACCCTCAGCGTCACGCTCCAGCCGGGGCGGATCGCCGCTCACATCAATTTTGTTGAACACCTGCAACTGTGGAACCTCGGCAGCGCCTATTTCGGTCAGCACCGCTTCAACCTGGGCGATCACCGCATCCCGATCCGAATGGCTGGCGTCAATCACATGCAGCAATAAACTCGCTTCGCAGGTTTCCCGCAAGGTGGAGCGGAACGCGGCGACCAGTTCGTGCGGCAGGCGATTGATGAAACCCACGGTGTCGGCCAGGACCACTGGCTCCGCCCCAGGCAAATCCAGCCGCCGCAGCGTCGGGTCCAAGGTCGCAAACAACTGATCAGCCGCATACACGTCGGATTGGGTCAAAGTATTGAACAGCGTGGATTTACCGGCGTTGGTGTAGCCGACCAGCGAGACCGTAGGCAAATCAGCCTTGCGGCGGGAGCGTCGCCCCTGCTCGCGCTGCCGATCCACCCGATCCAGCCGCAAGCGAATCTGGCGAATCCGATCCGCCAGCAGCCGCCGGTCGGTTTCCAACTGGGTTTCACCGGGACCGCGCAAACCAATGCCGCCGCGTTGCCGTTCCAGGTGGGTCCAGCCGCGCACCAGCCGGGTGGACAGATGCCGCAGTTGCGCCAGCTCCACTTGCAGCTTGCCCTCGAAGCTGCGCGCCCGCTGGGCGAAAATATCCAAGATCAAACCCGTGCGATCCACGACGCGACATTGCAGGAAGGCTTCCAGATTACGCTCCTGGCTGGGCGACAGCGCATGGTCAAAAATGACCAGTTCCGCTTCATTTTCCTGAGCGGCGGCGCGAATTTCCTCGGCCTTGCCGCTGCCAACAAACAGGCGTGGATTGGGCGCTTGCCGATGACCGCTGATCAAGGCTACGCACTCGGCGCCCGCAGAAGCCGCCAGATCGCGGAATTCGACCCGATCCTGGTCGTCGTTATCCGCCCGATCCAGCAGCAAATGCACCAGGACAGCCCGCTCACCCCCGCCCGGACGCTCGAACAAACCGCCTCCTGCGACACCGACCGCGCCCGTCAGAGTGGCTCGCCGTTGACGCCGGTTTCATCGGTCGCCAGATTAAGCCGCACATTGCGAACCGGCACGACGGTGGAAATGGCGTGCTTGTAGATCATCTGGCTTACGCTGTTCTTGAGCAGCACGACGAATTGATCGAAAGATTCGATCTGGCCTTGCAGCTTGATGCCGTTGACCAGATAGACCGAGACCGGAATCCGCTCTTTACGCAAGGCGTTCAGAAACGGTTCCTGGAGGGAATGACCTTTTGCCATCATGACTCTCCCTTGTTGTTATGAGACTTGAGAAACACTTTAGAAAACGAGTACGACGCGACTCGCTAAAGATTCAAAAAGACCGAGGACATCCAGCAAAATACGCGCCTTTTCTTTTGGACAGCGCACTAATCCTTTAGCATGCCAGCGCCTCTGATATATTCCACGGGAATGTCAACTATCGTGCGACTTGGCATTTTAGCATAACCGATCCGGCGCGTTCGGAAAAAACCCCTGCCGGGATAAATGAGCAATCACTTGATCCAACAAGTGGTTATCGTCGCTGTTCAGCCAGACGGCCTCAGATTCAGCCCGTAGCCAGGTCAGTTGCCGCTTGGCGAACTGGCGGGTGGCGATGATGCCCCGTTCAATCAGCGCCGTCCGATCCAGAAGGCCATCCAGATGATTCCACACCTGCCGATAACCGACTGCGCGCATTGCGGGCTTATCCAAATCCAGATCGCCCCGCGCCTTCAGCCGCGCTACTTCAGCAATAAACCCCTGTTCCAGCATCATTTTGAACCTTTGCGCAATGCGCTCATGCAGAACCTGTCGATCTATCGGCGCGACCACCAGCTTGATGATTCGGAACGGCAAGGTTTCGTTGCACGGATCAAGGCAAAGTTCCGTCAGCGACCGGCCGGTGAGTTCATGCACTTCCAGCGCCCGTTGCACCCGTTGCGAATCGTGCGGATGAATCCGCGCCGCCGCCGCCGGATCAAACCGGGCCAATCGCTGATGCAAAACCGCGCTGCCCTGCTCCGCCAATTCCATTGCCAGGCGGTTACGAATCCCCGGATCAGCCGTGGGCAATGACGCAAGGCCCCGCTCCAGCGCCCGAAAATAGAGCATCGTCCCACCCACCAGCAGCGGCGCGCGCCCGGTGGCCTGAATCGCGGCGATTTCACGGCGGGCATCGGTTTTGAATTGACCGGCGGAGTAGGCTTCGGCGGGATCGCGAATGTCAATCAGGCGATGCGGGGCGATATTGAGAGTCGCCGCATCAGGCTTGGCGGCGCCAATATCCATGCCGCGATAGACCAGCGCGGAATCTACGCTGATGATTGCAAACGGCAACCGTTGAACTAACTCCACCGCCAGCGCGGTTTTGCCGGACGCGGTAGGCCCCATCAGGAACAATACCGGCGGACGCGGATCAGGCAGGTCAGAAATCATCATGATGCGTCGTCAGCGCCCGCGCCGGAACAGCCGATCCAGTTCATCAAGGGTTAATTGCGCCCAGGTTGGGCGGCCATGATTGCACTGACCGCCATGATCGGTGCGCTCCATATCGCGCAACAGCGCATTCATTTCCAGCAGGTTGAGCGGGCGATGGGCGCGGATGGCGCTGTGACAGGCCAGACTGGCCAGCACATCCAGAATGACCCGCTCGGAACGGTCGCTGCTGCCGTGCGCCGCCAGATCGGCCAGCATGTCGCGCACCAGCCCGGCCACATCAAATCCAGCCAGCAGCGCCGGAATCTGCCGCACCACGCCGGTTTCCGGCCCTAACGCCGCCACATCCAGACCGACTTGGGCGAACAGCGCCGCGTAGTCTTCAATCATTTGCCGCTCGCCTGGCCCCATCGCAAAAGTCACCGGGGTCAATAACGCCTGGGTCTGAACAGCGCCGCCCTGGGTCAACGCCGCTTTCAGCCGCTCATACAGGATGCGTTCGTGGGCGGCGTGCATATCCACCACCACCAGGCCCGCCGGGTTCTCGGCTAGCACATAGCAGCCGTGCAGTTGCGCCAGCGCGTAACCCAGCGGCGGCGGCTCTGCTGTCAACGCGGGTTCGGCGGCGGATGCGGGCGATGCAGGCGGGGCGGTATGCAGTTGACCATACACCGCCAGCCGTTCCTGAATCCCCGGCGGCCAGGCTTTTTGCCCGCTACCGGCATCGCCGCCATAGCCGCCCGCAGACCATAAGCGGTCGCTGGCGTGAAGCACCGGAGCCGGCGCAGCGCCGGGCCGAATCTCGGCCAGCGCGGTTTGCGCCATGCGCCGAACGCTCTCGTGCAACAGCGCCGATTCGCGGAAGCGCACTTCCTGCTTGGCGGGATGGACATTGACATCGAGCGCGGTCGGCTCCAGTTCCAGATGCAACACCAGGGCAGGATGACGACCTTGCGGGAGAACATCCTGATAGGCTTGCCGCACCGCATGAGCGAGCGTGCGATCACGCACTGGACGGCCATTAACGAAGAAGTATTGCTGATCCGGCTGAGCGCGGGACACGGCGGGCAAACCCAGCCATCCCCACAGCCGCAGGCCAGTTTCATTCCGGTCGAGCCAGACGCAGGCGGTCGCGAACGGCTGGCCCAGCAATTCGGCCAGCCGTCGCATTTGGGCCGCGTCGTCAGTAGCAGGATCGAGATCCATTACCATCCGCTGGTTGTGCCAAAGACCGAATCCGACGTTAAAACGACTCAGCGCCAGGCGACGAATGCTGTCCTCAATGTGACCGAATTCGGTGCGTTCGCCGCGCAGAAATTTGCGGCGGGCCGGAACATTGAAGAACAAATCCCGCACTTCAACCGTAGTGCCTATGGGGTGCGGCGCGGGCAGCGGGTCGCTTACGATGTCGCCGCCATCGCCGCTCACTCGCCAGCCGGCGTCCTGATCGGCAGTGCGGGAGGTCAAGGTCAGCCGCGCCACCGACGCCATGCTCGGCAACGCTTCGCCGCGAAAACCCAGGCTGGCCACCTGCTGGAGATCATCGAAATGGGCGATTTTGCTGGTGGCGTGGCGGGTCAACGCCAACGCGAGATCGTCGGGATGGACGCCGGAGCCGTTATCGCGCACCCGAATCAGCCGTGTTCCGCCCTGTTCAATTTCGACGGTGATCCGGGTCGCGTCGGCATCGAGACTGTTTTCCAACAGTTCCTTGACGGCTGACGCCGGGCGCTCTACCACTTCGCCAGCGGCAATCTGGCTGATCAGTTGAGGCGGCAGACGATGAATGCGGGGGAGCATGGAGTTCAGAAAGCCTATAAAATTCGTAGCGAACCGTTGCCATTACAGCAAAATCTACTCGCGGGAATTTGCATTGAGTCATGTCCGTTCAAGCAAGCCCTAAGCAGAACATGTACTGAAAAACACTAGTTTAGGCAAAAAACCGGTTTTTGCGTCATCAAACCGCAACGCAAAAATCCTGCTATCCCTGCATCTACCCACATCAGCGCAGTTTGATTTCGCAATCGCCGCCGCTTTTTCCCGGAGGCGTCTTCTATCCAGCCAGTTATTTCAGCCATCATAATAATCATAACGCGGTTGTTCGCCTTGTCCTTGGCGACCTTCCCGGAGCAATATCCGTTCACCGTTGACTCGACTGCCGCCACTTGCTGGCTGGAATAGGGATTTATGGATAAGCACGAATCCAGAAACATCATGAAATGCCATGACCGCTTAAAAGAGACGGTTGATCTGCTGGGAAACCTGAGCAACGCGGTTGATTTGGACGGCGCGGACTATGGCCGCTGGCTGTTGATAAGGCAGATTGAGTCTACCCTGAATTCAATCGCCGCTGATCTACATCACATTGCGAAGCCCAAGAGCGAGGCTGATTGAGGCATGATAGCGCCGTGTAACGCATCAGCGGACATAAGACGCTGGCGATGGTGACGTGGTACAGCCACCAGTCCGGGGCGTATATTTTGGCGGCAATGGATCGCCTTGAGGAACGGGTTACACGGGAATTACACAGGCCGGAAAAAAGCCTTGCCGGATAATCCGTCAAGGCTTGTTTTTTATGGTGCCGGAAAGAGGAATCGAACCTCCGACCTACTAATTACGAATCAGTTGCTCTACCGACTGAGCTATTCCGGCTAGGGCGGGGAAATATAGCCAACTTGTTTGCGATACACAAGATTTGAACGGGTAATGATGCCCGGCGCTCAGGTATCGCGCAAAAACTGGCGAATGGTGGGCAGATGACGACGGCTAATTTCCAGCCGATCCGGAATTTGATGAAACGTCAGACTGCAACCGCCTTCCGGGGATTTTTCCAGTCCCGCGACTTGCGCCGCCAGCGCCAGCGCATTGCGATGCACCCGTAATACCCGGCTGCCCAGTTCGTGTTCGAGGGTTTTCAGCGATTCTTCAATGAGCGTCTGACCGTGGCGATGCCGAACCGTAACGTATTTCTGGTCAGCCTGGAAATAGAACACGTCGGCCAGCGGAATCAGCTCCAGCCGTTGCCCGATGCGGGCGCGGATATGGCTACGCCCGGTTTCGGCCCGCGCCGCGCCCAGATGCGCCAGTTGGGCGCGGTTGATGCGACTGGCGCTGGCTAACGCCTGTTCCAGCCGCTCCAAGCGCACTGGTTTGAGCAGGTAGGCCACTGCGTGAGCATCGAACGCTTCCAGCGCGTACTCCCCATAAGCCGTGACGAAAATGATCGCGGGCGGCTGCGTCAGTTCAGCCAGCCGGTGGGCGGTTTCCAGGCCGTCCAGTCCCGGCATCTGGATGTCCAGCAGCACAATATCGGGCAACAGGCTGACGGCCAGCCGCAGCGCCTCGGCCCCATTCGCCGCCTCCCCACACGGCTGGTAATCAGGGAGCCGGTTGATCAGATCGCGCAACCGCTCCCGCGCCGGAGGTTCATCGTCAACGATCAGCACGTTCATAACCGATTCGGTGACCGCGCCAGCGGCAGGGTGAGCGTCACCTGATAACGATCCGGCGTTTCGCTGATCACCAGCGGATCGAGCGTCTCGTAGGCGAGATGCAGCCGCTGCCGGATGTTGTCCTGCGCCATTTGCTGACCCGATCCATGTCGCTCATCGGCGCTTGCGGGTTGGGGATTAACTACCGTGATCCGCAGAGCAGCCGCTTGTTTTTCAACCTGGACGGTGAGAGTTCCGCCTTTTGACAAGCATTGAATGCCGTGCTGGATGGCGTTTTCGACCAGCGGTTGCAGCAGCAGCGCCGGGATCGGTAAATCCAGCGGCAAATCGGAATCCAAACGCCAGTCCACTTGCAAGCGGTCGCCCAGCCGCAAGCCTTCAATCGCCAGATAGCGGCGGGTCAGTTCCAGTTCTTCATTCAGGGTCAGCGTATCGCGCTGGGTCAGCGCCGACCGCAACAGATCAGCCAAGTCGAGCACCGCCTGTTCGGCATTTTCGGGGTGATTGCGAGTCAGGCTGGCGATGGTGTTCAGGGTGTTAAACAGGAAATGGGGGTGAATCCGCGCCTGCAAGGCTTGCAGCCGGGCGCGAGCCTCGGCCTGTACATTTTGTTGCCACTGGTGCTGAACGTAAAAGTAGCGCAACGCCAGCAGGGTAATGATGCCGCTGATCGCCTGATTGCCGACCAGAATCGGCAGACTTGAACTTGGACCGACCGTTTCCGCCAATTGCAATCCCAGCAAGGAACACAGAAGGGTAATCAGTTGAGCGATGGCAAAGGCGGTCAGAGTCACCGCGGCCGGTTGCAACTGATCCAGCCAGTGACGACAACCGCACAGCACCAGCGCCACCGCCAGCGCGACCCACTGCATGAACAACGACACCAGCGCCAGGTTGGTCCAGAAGCCGTCCAGAGTGCGGCTATCGAACAGGGCCAGCACAAACGCCAGCAGTTCGATAATCAGCACCAGAAGGAAAACCGTGCGGTTATCGCAGAAGTTGGGAAGGAAGCCGCGAACAGCGGGAGTGGTCGCAGGGGAAATCATGCGCGTGATCCGGCAGATGTTTCAGCGCAATTCGCGGGGCAGCGCGAATACGACGTTTTCCTCCTGGCCGACGCTTTCGCTGATGGTGGTAGCGCCGAGTTCGCGCAAGCGGCTAATGACCTGTTGCACCAGCACTTCCGGGGCCGAGGCTCCAGCGGTCACGCCGATAGCGGTTTTACCCGCCAGCCAGGCCGGGTCAATATCGGCTGGCCCGTCGATCAGATAGGCCGGAGCGCCTTCTTTCTCTGCCAGCTCCCGCAACCGGTTGGAATTGGAACTGGTGCTGGAACCAACCACCAGCAGCAATTCGCAGCGCCCTGACAGATGTTTAACTGCATCCTGCCGATTCTGAGTCGCGTAGCAAATGTCATCCTTGCGCGGCCCCTGAATCGCCGGAAACCGTTCGCGCAGGGCGGCGACAATCCGCGCTGTATCGTCTACTGACAGGGTGGTTTGGGTCACATAGGCCAGTTCATTGGGATTGCGCACCGGCAGCGTCCAGACATCGGCCACTCTTTCCACCAGATACATCCGTCCGCCCTCGCTGTCGTCGTATTGGCCCATCGTGCCCTCAACTTCCGGGTGGCCGGCGTGGCCGATCAGGATCACTTCGCGCCCGGATCGAGCGTGGCGGCTGACTTCCAGGTGAACCTTGGTGACCAGTGGACAGGTGGCGTCAAAAATCTTGAGACCGCGTTGCGCCGCCTGTTCCCGCACCGTGCGCGCTACGCCGTGGGCGCTGAAAATCAGAGTTGCGCCGTTGGGCGCCTCGTCCAGATTTTCGACAAAAACTGCGCCGCGCTGGCGCAAGTCGTCCACTACAAACGGTTATGCACGACTTCATGGCGCACATAGATCGGCGCGCCGAACAGTTCCAACGCCCGTTCGACAATCCCAATGGCTCGATCCACCCCGGCGCAAAAGCCACGGGGATTAGCCAGATGAATCTGTACGCTCATGCGGTTTCCTCCAGAATGCGGCGCTGCGGGTTCACCCATCGCCGGTGGGCTGCTTGAGGTGGTCAGCGCGGGTAGGCCACAGGCTATCCAGCACTAACAGGAATGCGCCGATGCTGATGGCCGAGTCCGCGATGTTAAACGCCGGCCAGTACCAGCGATGGTAATAGAGTTGAATGAAGTCAATCACCTGTCCCAGCCAAGCGCGGTCAATCAGATTGCCGACCGCGCCGCCCAGAATCAGCGCCAAAGCTGCCGCCAAGCGTTTTTCAGTGGGTTTAAGGCGCTGTAGCCAAACGATCAAACCCATGCTAACCGCCAAGCCCAGGATTAAAAAAAACCAGCGTTGCCAGCCACCGGCATTGGCCAAAAAGCTGAACGCCGCGCCGGTGTTGTAGGTCAGCATCAAATTAAAAAAGGGAGTCAGCGGCACCGGCTGGTGCATGACCAGCAGCATCTCTGCAAGGAATTTGGTGGCCTGATCCAGCGCGATGACGAGAATGCTCAGCCATCCCCATTGCTTCAGCATGTGTGTATTGTCCGGGTCAGGCGATCTTGCAGATAAAGTTAGTCAAACACAGCTTCCAAAGTAGCTGCGTCAAGCACGCGATCAGTCCAGCCTTCCAATTGTACTGAAGTTGCTTGCGCCAGCCGACGTTCAGCCCAGGCAGGCAACTCACCGAATCGCCGCCGCAGAATTCGCGCCAGCAGCTCAGCTTGGCCTAAGGCTTGACCTTCGCTGCGACCTTCGCTGCGACCTTCGCTGCGACCCTTTTCAAAACCGCGCTTGATCGCCATGCGCTCGATAGTGGACAAGTAGGGCATTTTTTGAATCTCCTCACGGGTTTGCAGTTCGATAAATCTATTCGTACTGCCTCGCTCTCGACTGCTCAGTCTAGTTGCACTTTGTCCGTAGTTAGGTATGCCAAAACATACTTGCGAAGCAACGCTTCAATATCGCTATTGTTAGTAGGCAGATTCTTCTCTGAGAACTCTTCGCCGTGAAAATTTAGATCGCGTAATCCTTTTAGCGTTGTGAATTTATTTAAATCGTCCTTGATTTCGCTGTCTGGGGCATCTGGAAACAAAACCGCAGTAACAGCACGGAACTTTTCTGTTAGAGAATAATCCCCATTTTGGTCCTTCTTAAATTCTTTAATGTACTCCAAGAACCTTTCACGCTTGGATTGATCAGCTTTCGCTAATGGTGACCTAAAAGCATCCTTCTTATAGCTTCTAAACGCCTTCTTGACCATTATTTCTAACGCCTTCCAACCAAATTGGAACATGTTTAGCTGATCTATCTCATAGTCGGCCATCTGTGAAAAGAGGCGGGCCACTGATTTAAGATGGCATTCTTTAAGAACTTTTATATAACGCGCAGATATGTGTTCGGCCACTTCAGCCGATAGGCTGGTTGATTCCATACATGCAAGGAACATCGAGAAGTTGAAGCTATAAAGCGGTTTACCCGCGTCGGTTATTAGATAGATATCACCAGCAAGATGGACGAATCTTGATGGTTCTTTGCTTTCAAGGGCCAAAGCCAATTTCATCGCCTCGATCTCAGCCCGGTGAATCCGTACTACTGCCTGCGTATCCACAGCCTCAAAAGTGATCAAATCGTCTGCACGCTCCACTATTGGTTCCTTGAGTACAACATCAACTTCACCAGTTGCCTCAAAGACTAGAACAGCATTTGATCCGACTTTCTTGGTTCTTTCAGCTTTAATTTCTTCAATCTCAGCCGCGAGTTCGGATGAGAACGCAGTTGGTCCAGACCCCCACAGCATCAACCGGCCAACCGCAGATTTTCTATCAATCTCCGCGAGCAGGTCATTTGGATTGCTGGTCAAAACAAATCGGCAATGCTCGGTTTGGCATATCTCAACGAGTTGTTCATCTTTTGGCAGGTTAATCCCACCGACCACTGACCACGCTGCTTTGTACGAATAGCGCATTAGTATCTGAACACTCAATTTTGATTAACAGAGCAACCGATTTGGTTGATTCAGCAAAAGCGCCGCACTTCGCCCGCTCCAAACGCATTTTCGACACAGCGCCCGCACAGTTCAGGATGATCGGGGTTATGCCCCACGTCTTCGCGATGATGCCAGCAGCGCACGCATTTAGCGTGAACACTGGGCAGAATCCGCATCGCCAGCACTTGACCGTTGATCTGCATGTCCACGGCATCGGCCGGTTTTTCAGCCAACGGATGAACGCGGGCGTAGGACGTGATCAGGAAGAACCGCAGTTCATCGTCCAGTCGGCCTAAATCAGCGGCTAAATCGCCATCGCAGTACAAATCCACCTCGGCGTCCAGCCCGGAACCAATGCCGCCCGCCACCCGCAACTTTTCCAGTTCCTTGCTGACCGCATCCCGCACCGCGATCAGCCGATCCCAATAGGCCGCGTTCAATGGTTCAGCGTCGCCGACCGCCAACAGCCCGCCATACCAGGTTTCCAGCAACACCGACGGCCCGCGCTCGCCGGGCAGATGCCGCCAGATTTCTTCGGCGGTAAAGCTCAGGATCGGGGCCAGCCAGCGGGTCATTGCTTCCAGAATGTGATGCAGCGCGGTCTGCGCCGAACGGCGGGCGATGCTGTCGCGGCCCGTGGTGTACTGGCGATCCTTGATAATGTCCAGATACAGACTGCCCATGTCCACCGAGCAGAAATTGTGAATCTTCTGATAGATCACATGGAACTGGAACTGGTCGTAAGCGGCGAGAACGTCTTCCTGCAACCGGAAAGCGCGATCCACCGCCCAGCGATCTAGCGCCAGCATCTGTTCGGGCGGCAGCGCATGGCGGGCGGGATCGAAGCCGTTGAGATTAGCCAGCAGGAAGCGGGCGGTATTGCGCATCCGCCGGTAGGAATCGGCCATGCGCTTGAGAATTTCGTCAGAGACGTTCATCTCGCCGCGATAGTCGGTCGCCGCCACCCACAGCCGCAACACATCCGCGCCCAGCGAGTTCACCACTTTCTGCGGCGCGACCACGTTGCCGGCCGATTTCGACATTTTGCGGCCCTGCGCGTCCACGGTGAAACCGTGGGTCAGCAAGCCTTTGTAGGGCGCAACCCCGCGCATCGCCACCGAGGCCAGCAGCGAGGACTGGAACCAGCCGCGATGCTGATCGGAGCCTTCCAGATATAAATCCGCCGGAAAATGTAGTTCCGGGCGACGCTCCAGCACCGAGGCGTGAGTCACGCCGGAATCGAACCACACGTCCAGCGTGTCCCTGGCCTTGTCATAATTCGCCGCATCCGCGCCCAGCAGTTCAGCAGGATCGAGTTCAAACCAGGCGTCAATGCCGCCCTGCTCGATCCGTTGCGCTGCCTGCTCCATCAGTTCCAGCGTGTTCGGGTGCAATTCGCCGGTCTGCTTGTGAGTGAACAGCGTGATCGGCACGCCCCCAATAACGCTGGCGGGAAATGCACCAGTCGGGCCGGTTCGCCACCATGCCATGCAGCCGCGCTTCGCCCCAGTCCGGGGTAAACCGCACTCTTTTCATATCCTCCAGGGCGCGGGCGCGCAGTCCGTGCTGTTCCATGCTGATAAACCATTGCGGAGTAGCGCGAAAAATCACCGGAATCTTGTGCCGCCAGCAATGCGGATAGCTGTGATTGATCTTGACCATCCGCAACAGCATCCTTGCGCTTTCAGCGTATCAATCACTCGCTCGTTGGCGGCGAACACATGCAGACCGGCGAACAGCGGAGTGTCCGGCAAAAAACGGCCATCCGGCCCCACCGGATTGTCCACTTTCAAGCCGTAGCGCGAACCGACCACATAATTTTCCTGGCCGTGAGCGGGAGCGGTATGCACCGCGCCGGTGCCCGCTTCGGTGGTGACGTGATCGCCGAGGATGATGGGCACTTCGCGGTCATGGAACGGATGCCGCAGCATCAGCCCTTCCAGCGCCGAACCCGGCCCGTAAGCGACCACTTGATAAGCGTCAATCCGCCAGCGGGCCAGCGACTCTTTCAGCAACGGTTCGGCGACCAGCAGCCGTTCCTGACCATGTTCAGTGTCCACTTGCGCCAGCACATATTCAAAACCGGGATTTAACGCCACCGCCTGATTGGCGGGCAGGGTCCACGGCGTGGTGGTCCAGATGACCGTAGACAATGCGCCTTGACCGGCGTGGCCTTCGACATGATGCAAGCGGGCCAGCAACGCTTCCGGGTTCGCGACCGGAAAGCGCACGTCAATCGCCAGCGATTCGCGATCTTCGTATTCAACCTCGGCTTCGGCCAGCGCCGAACCGCACTCAGTACACCAATGCACTGGCTTGGAGCCGCGATGCAAGTGACCGTTGGCGATGATTCGCGCCAGTGAGCGCACGATGTCGGCTTCGGCGCGAAAATCCATCGTCAGATAGGGATTTTTCCAGTCGCCCAACACGCCCAATCGCTGAAAGTCGGCGCTTTGACTTTCGACCTGAGCGGCGGCGAAGGCGCGGCAGGCGTCGCGGAATTCACGGACGGCCACTTTAACGCCCGCCTTGCCCAGCTTCTTTTCCACCATCTGTTCAATCGGCAGGCCGTGGCAATCCCAGCCGGGCACATAGGCGCGTCAAAGCCGCTCAGCGTGCGGGATTTAACGATGATGTCCTTGAGAATCTTGTTGACGGCGTGGCCGATGTGAATGGCCCCATTGGCGTAGGGTGGGCCGTCGTGCAGCACGAATTTAGGACAACCGGCAAACTGGGCGCGCTGGCGCGGGTACAAGTCCAGTTCTCGCCAGTCACGCAGCGTATCCAGTTCGCGCTTGGCGAGATCGGCCTTCATCGGAAAGGCGGTCTGGGGAAGATTAAGAGTGTCTTTGTAATCGGCCACGGTAACGGTAAACCTCTGAACTTCAAGTAAAATCAGGTTCGGGGCGGCAATGGGTGTCAGGAATCACAATACCGCGCGCGGCGAAATATTTCCGGGCGGTGAGCGTATCCCGCTGAATCTGGGCTTGCAGCGCCAGTAGCGTGTCAAATCGCTGTTCCGGGCGGATATAGTGCATAAAATCAACCTTGACCTGCTGACCGTAAAGATCGCCCTTGAAATCAAGCAGATGCACTTCCAATTGCTGGCGGATGCCGCGCACCGTCGGACGGCGGCCCACATTGGCGACGCCCGGCCAGGGTTGCAGATGGGCGCCGCTGATCAGCACGGCGTAAACGCCATAAACCGGCGTCACCCGGCGATGCAGATGAATATTCGCGGTCGGAAAACCGATAGTGCGGCCGATTTGGTCACCATGCGCGACCCGCCCGCACATATCGTAGGGCCGACCCAAATATCGCGCCGCTGTTTTCAAATCCCCGTGGGCCAGAGCCTGGCGGGTGCGGGTGCTGCTAATTCGCTCGCCATCCAGGATATAGCTGTGGGTGTTGGTGACTTCAAAGCCGTGACGCTGGCCCGCCTCCACCAGCATGGCGAAATCGCCGACGCGGCGGCAGCCGAAACGGAAATCATCGCCGACCACCAGATAGCGGATGCCGAGCCGGTTCACCAGCAACTCATCAATAAACTCGGTTGCGGGCAAGGCGGCCAGCCGATGATCGAATTTCAGGCACAGCACCCGTTCAATGCCGAGACCGTCCAGCGCCAGCAGTTTTTCCCGCAAGCGCATCAATCGGGCGGGCGGCGCGTTGGGGCCAGCGAAAAACTCCTGCGGCTGCGGCTCGAACGTGATCACCAGGCGCGGCAGCCGCCAATGCGCGGCTTGTACGGCCAACTGGTCGAGAATCGCCCGATGCCCCAGATGGACGCCGTCGAAGTTGCCGATGGTGGCGACGCAACCGCGATGCCAGGGGCGAAGATTGTGTTGACCGCGGATGAGTTCCATATCGGGCAAGTGAGGATCGGTTGCGAGCGTAGATGCGCATTATAGGGGTAATGGTGGGCGCTGGCGGTGACGGAATCAGGTTTTTGCTGGCCGATGGTTGTCGCCCTGCACCGATTCAAACCAGGATTTTCTCTGCGGATTTAAAAACCGTTCGGGGTGAAGCCCTGTCGAACCCCATTTTTCATCGATGAATGCCCTTCAGCCGCTGAGCTTGCCGAAACGTCAGGGCGAACGGATGGAGCGCAAGGCCTACAAACATTTCCGATAACAGTCGGCAGATTCTTCGTCACGGTTGGGGATATATAACCAGGATTTTCACAGATGAACTTGATTATGCTGATGCGCTTTTTGCGCAATCATCGTCATCTGCGAAAAACCAGAGGTTTAAAACTTCCTGCTAAAAGCGCGACATCTGTTGAAAAACGGTATTACAGGGCATCGAAAGTCCTGATAACAGTCGGCCCAAGCGTCGATGGCCGTTTGTTTGCGGGGATTAAAGTGCAATCTTCCTGAATGGGCTGAATCGCCGCGTCCGGTTGAACAGCAGCGATTAGCGTACGCCCCAGACTGAAACAGGGATCGGCGTAAGATAGAAAGCGATGGCTTGCTGCAAACCATTAACCGCTTCATCTCGTCGAACGAGACCATCCAGACCGTCTCCAGAGTAAAAAACCCAGTCAATCGTACGCTACGGAAAGCTTATCGGTCGCCGTGCGCGTCAAGTTTGCTGACCAGCGCCAGGTAGCCATTAACCGGTTCATTCCGCTCCAATCGCAGTACAGTGGAATCGATGGATAACAGGGTTAAGCCTGCCGCACGCAGAGTATGTTCCAGATAAACCCGCGAGTGGGCATACCGGCCACTGGGATTGAGGCGGAATTCCCCAGCGTTATCCGCCAGTTGCTCTACGGTGAAAGCCAGCAGTCCGCCTGGAGCCAGCGCCACGGACGCGGTGCGTAATGGCGGTTCCAGATCGCCAAAATAAATCAGGGTATCGGTAGAAAAAATGACATCGTATTCCTTGGGATGCGCCGCCATGAAGGCAGTCATCTCCGCCAATACCAGCGCATCGTAGCCGCCCCGTTCGCCAGCTTTTTCCATCATGCGCGGCGATAAATCCACGCCCGTCAGATGCGCGGCGAAAGGCCGCAACAATGGGCCGCATAAGCCGGTGCCACAGCCCGCGTCCAGAATTCGCCAGCATTGGGCGGGTGTTCCCAAAACAGCGGCCAGCCGTTGCGCCAGCACTGTCGGCGCCCGGTATTCAAGCTGATCCAGATGGTCATCGAAATGATCTGCGTACCGATCAAACAGATCAGTCACATAGGCTTCGCAAGGTCGCGTCGGCGTTTCATGGCCGAACCAGGCCGCCAGACGAAAACCGGCTATTGGATCATCGGGCATCAAGCACCGCCAATGTTGTAGCAGGGGAAGCGCCCTGCCGGTTCCGCCACGCTGAAACAGCGCCTGGCCCAGCAGATCGCGAGCTTCTTGGATCCGTCCCTGCCGATGCAGTAATACGCCCAGCAGCTTGATGGTCTCGTCGTCATCGGGGTGACTCTGATAGGCGGCCTGTAGCGCCATAATTGCTTCATCGGCTTGATCCATTTCCGCCAGCAGCGATCCGGTTTCGTAATGAACCTGCGGATCATGGCGACGGTGGGCCGCAGCGTGGCGATAGGCTTGGAGCGCCTCCGGCAGGCGTCCCAGTTTCCTGAGTAATCGGCCCAGATGGATGCTGGCGTTCGTTGCATCCGGTTGAAGCTGGATCGCCTGGCGAAAGGCGCTGATCGCTGGTTCGTGGCGGTTCTGTGCGCTGAGGATTTTACCGAGACTGCGGTGAGCCGCAGCATAACCCGGCGCAGCTTGAATGGCGCGGCGGAGGGACTGTTCCGCCTGGAACCACTGGCCCTGCTGCTGCTGGATCAGCGCCAGACAGTTCAGCGTTTCGGGGCAGTTGGGCCGAGCCGCCAGCATCTGCTGGCAAAGCGCGTTGGCTTCCAGCAGCCGACCCTGGCGCAGCAGGGTCTCAGCCTGGCTGAGCCGTTGATCCGGTTGCGAAGGACTGAGTCTGGACTGGACGCTACACAAAATCTGAACCTGAACCTGCTGCTGACTTCCGCGCCAGCGCCACCGAACCGGCAACAGGCTGTTTGTTCTCGAAGCGCAGAGTGGCGGTGGATAGCGACTGCAAGGTTAATCCCGTCGCCGCCAGCTCCCGGCGCAGGTACTGATCGGTATGGCTGTAACGCCCGTGCGGATTAAGACAGAAACTCGACTGTGGGGCGTCATCTTCCAGGCGTTCCACGGTAAAGGCCAGCCGTCCTCCTGGCCGCAACGCGGCGGCGGCGGCGGCAAAAACCGCGCTCAGATCGCCGAAATACTCGAAGGTGTCGGCGGAAATGATCAGGTCAAATTCAGGGTTCCGCGCCTGCATGAAGGCGGTCAGTTCGCTGATGATCAGGTCGTCGTACACTTGCCGCGCCCGGGCCTTATTCAACATGCCCGGCGATAAATCCACCCCGATCAGACGATGGGCGTAGGGGCGCAAGAGAGGTCCGCACAGGCCAGTGCCACAGCCAGCGTCCAAAATTTGCAGGGTCGAGTCTGGCGTCGGCCACTGATCGGAGATCAAGGCGGCGAGCAGTTGCGGGGCTTGATAGTCCAGACGTTGCAACTGCTGATCAAAGCTGTCGGCGAACCGGTCGAACAATCGCTGGATGTAATCATCTCCCGCCCGCTCCGGAACCGCTTCGCCGGTGACGGCCGCCCGCATGTGCCAAGCCTCTGGATCATCGGGAGCCTGCTCGGTCCATTGCCGGTAGCAGGCGGCGGCTTCTTCATGGCGGTTGAGGACGTACAACAATCGTCCGAGTTGCCGATAGCCGCCCGGTTTGCACGGATTGAGTCGCAGTCCCTGCTGAATCGCCTGGATCGCAGCCTCCGCTTGATCGTCGGCGCTGAACGCCCGGCCCAGACTGAAATAGGCTTCAGCGTAGTCCGGCTTCAGCGCGATAGCCTGTTGCAGAACCTGTATCGCCTCGGCCAGTTCGCCCTGAGTCCGCAGCGCGACGCCCAGGTTGTTGCAGGCTTCGGCGAAATCGGCGCGATAGGCAATCGCCCGGCGGTAGGCGGCGATGGCTTCATCTGTCTGCCCCAGGCTGTTCAGGACATTGCCCAGGCTGTTATGGGCATCGGCATAATCCGGCTGTTGGACAATGGACTGCTCAATCAGGCGCACCGCCTCGGCGCTGTCGCCGCGTTGATGGAGTAACCTGCCGAGAAAGTGCAACGCATCGGGATAGGTCGGCTGGACCTCGATAATGCGCCGATATAGGGTCTCCGCGTTATCCAACTGGCCGCCCTGATGCAGTTGCATCGCCATAGCTTGAGCGGATTTAATATCAAGCGTTTGCTGATGGCGAGTAGGAGGGGGGCGATGCTGGCGCTTATGGCTCATGGTTATTTGCTGCCCTGTTGCAAAGGGAAACAGCGTCCCGCGCATGCTTAGGCGTTAAGCACACCGGAAAGCCGTGTACTGAAGAACGGTACGCACAATTTGATGAGGGCGGCAAGGAATGGGTAGGAAGTATTGAGCAGGGCGAGCCGCCTGTTCTTTATGTTCCCCGGAGTCGCGCCCTGCCATATCCACGCCGAGAACTTACGGGCCGACCACTGTCCAGGAGCGGGCTCCCATGTTATTAGGCCCTCCCTGGGTCATGGTATCGAGTGCATGGCAGATGGTAACGCCATGAGCCTTGTAGATGGTCCTCCCAATCGACATCATGCTGTCGTTATACTGGTCGTGCCAGTTACGCTGTGGTGCGCCATAGTTGGTACACAGGGTATCCCACAGCGGCTGGGAGTTTTTGATGGTTGCATTGCTGAAGGCGGAGTAGTCCAAGTATTCATCTGGTATACCGATACAATGTCCGAACTCATGAGCCGTAACGACATAGTCGGACTGCCAGTCCTTGACCATTTCATTAACGCTCTGGACGGTGATGCGCACCACGGCAGCGGTCTTGTGCGCTGTCCACGGCCAGCGGAACTTCTTGTTGACCTTGGTGGGATCGGTATCAATGCGGCCGACCACTCCTCGTCCGCGAATATAATTGACAGCCGCCTGCACCAGGTCGTTAGCCTTGCCCTGTAGGCCAGATTCGGAATGTACCAGCAGAGGAGGCTGCACTAGCCATGCCGGCGTGTTGGTAATAGCCCCGCAGAAATGGTTCAGTGCGGCTTGTTCCGCTGGATCGACCGTCCAAATGCCTCCGGCCTTGGTCATGTTGACATCAAATGACGCCACGCCACCTGGAGCAGCCTGCACGACTTGGGTTTGGGCATCAAGCAGAACCCCCATACGATTGGGATTAATGACACCGGTTTGCAGCGCCCCTGCGCCACCGACGTAGTATTCCTCGTTGTCCCGACTCTGAAGCTCCAAGTAAACATTGCCAACGCCAACACCGCAGGGTCGCTGGTGCCGGTTGCAAACTTAAGGCCAGACCCGACACCGTAGGCTCCGTTTAGCAGCACCACGCTGAAGTGCGCGGAACCTTGATTCATCACCTGGGTTACGTTGAAACGCACGGTGATATTATCGGTACCGGCGCGGAGTACCAGTTTGTTGTCCCACCCAGCGGTGACCCGATTGCGCATGGCAGTGAAGAAAGCATTGACATTGGGTACTTGTGCATTGACAGCTCGGCCTTCTACGAAGAACAGCTTGATACCGACGTTCAGGAGGTTCGCATTTGGAACCAACTGAAGATCAAATTTACCCAATCCAGTACCCGTTAAGCAGTTGTTTGCTGATTGCGCCTGTAATGGCATGTGTTTGCCTCCTCATGAAAGATTAAATATCCAATAGCCACTTTAGTTTTCATAGTGGCTCGGCCTAGCGGTTATCTACATACCCACGCTGTGTGCGTTAGCAGGGCTAGTAGGTCATCGGCGCACCTGTAGGTCCCTTCACGGGGCAGGTGCGGGTGTACATTTCGCCTGAATTGCATCCCTCGCCGCCGATTTTCTTCAGCTCGTACATCCAGGTGCGGTTCGGTCCCTTGTAGATCCGGCGGACAATCTTCCACTTCCCTCCTGGAAAGTCCGTCCAGTGCCGGTCGTTGGGGTGAGTGACGGACACAACACCCGATCCCTGGCGGTCGCGTTCCCATGTAGCTGGATCGCCCGTTGCGTTGTACTGGTAGATCTGCTCCGCATGGACTTCAGTCTCCTCCAGCCGGTCTGAGAGATTCCCGATCTGCATGTCCACATGCGGACCCTGTGGCGGCAGCGTGTGATTGTCAGTTGCATTGCCCATCAGCCCATTGGGATGCCAATTGGTCGTTGAAGGGTTATCCGGTGCAAACTGTAATACCGGCCACCACGGGGCGAACATTCTGTGCTTCCAGCCGTTCTCGTTGCCATAGGCTGGAATACTAATTGAACCCCTGTTCGTGAACTTGAACGTGCGGTACCACACCATCTCGCGCGTGGCGATGTAGCACAGGCTTACCATGCTGCCGTTGCTGCTCCCCCAGCGCAGACAGTGTTGCAGGGAGTCTGTTTGCGGGCCACCGTTGCAACTGACCGTCTGGATTTGCGTCGGTGTGGGCAAAGCGTTGCCCAACTGGATGGTCAGGTCGTTTCGCAGCAGCGCCGTTGTCAGATCACCGAAGTC
>JAAUTD010000178.1 GCA_012031845.1 Synechococcaceae cyanobacterium SM1_2_3 | reverse complement strand
GCCCTTCGACCGCTGAGCGTGTCGAAGCGTCAGGGCGAACGGATGGAGCGAAAGTGGTGAAACCGTTCGGGGTGAGCCTGTCGAACCCCGTTTTTACCGATGAAGGCCCTTCGACAGAGCGTCAGGGCGAACGGATAGAGCGAAAGTCGTGAATACAGTAAATTAGGAATTCGCTATTTGCATTAGCCGACTCGGAGACTCGCCATGCACGCCGCTAAAATCCCGTATTACAGCGTTGACCGTTATCTGGAAATGGAGCTTGAGAGCGAACAACGCCATGAGTATGTCAATGGCGAAATTCTGGCGAATGACCGGGGACCAGCGCGGCGCATAACCTCATCGCGGGTAACTTGGTTAGCGCCCTGCATACACATCTGCGCGGTTCGCCCTGCCGGACGTACATGAGCGACATGAAGCTGGAAGTCGCCGCCGCTCACAGCTTTTTCTATCCCGATGTCATGGTGTCCTGCGTCCAGCCGGAAAAGCTCCAGAATTGCTATTTCGTGAGCGACGCCAAATTGGTTATCGAGGTGCTTTCGCCCAGCACCGATCAGCGCGACCGTGAATTCAAGCGAATTACTTACCGGCAATTGCCCGGTTTACAGGAGTATCTGCTAGTGGCGCAAAACAGCCGCTTGGCCATCTGCTACCGTCGCCTGCCGGATGGATGGGAACAGGAACTGTATGGCGCGAGTGAAGCCGTGGAATTACAAAGCATTGATCTGACTTTGCCGCTGGCCCGGATTTATGAGGATGTTCCTGAGTGAATAAAGCTGAGGAAACTGTTCAATTAGCAACAGCGCATCATCTACATCAAATAAAGGATTCCTTGCCATGAATACGCTTGACGTTATTGCCGAACATGCAGCGCGTTTTCCAGAATCACTCAAAGTCGAGCTATTGCATTACACCCTTTTTCTTGAACAGAAGCTCAATAACCCAACCCATACTTCCCGCCTCATTGAATCTGAACGCCGCCAGTTACTTCGGGATTTATTAGAAGCGGCGGTTCAAGTCAATCCATTTCAGGAAATTGCCGATCCGGTTGCGTGGCAACGTGAAATACGTCGAGATCGTCCAACTCTTTGATTCCATAACCATCCGGCACATCCTCCAAAATCATCTCCCGATAGGCGTCCAGGAGATTTTCTTCAAGTTCTTCCAGCGTTTCTCCTTGCGTCATAATCTCCGGGTGTTCAAGCAATTTGCCCAACCAGAAGCGTTCACTTTTCCAGTAGATCACCGTTAGCTTATGATTCATTGGGATTGACCTCAATTTTTCCCATCAGAAAATAACATTGGCTGGATTCTAAGCGTCGTCTCGGTCGGGAACAACCAAGTGGGCGATTTTTCCCCGCCTCGTTGCCAAAAATGAAACGCGCTGAACAGCTTCCTTTTCAAAATTGCAAATCTGCCTGCATTGTTGGTTGCCTGCATTCTTCCCGGTTCCAGATGCTTTTTCTACATTTACTTTAATTTCATTTAGTTATTTACCGAATCGTTCGTATCGGGATTGGCGCTGCCTGTTTGAGAAAGTGGCCTGGTTATTGCTTAAAAATTCGCGGACTCATTTCGAGTCAGGCTTGCTTAACCATCGCCATTCTGGCAGGAGAAATTTCCATGTTTTGTCGGCAGTTACCCATGTATCATTTAAGTTACTAATAGCATTAGGCTTATTTTCAAGCCTGTCCATTGCCCAAGCCGCGACGTACACCGTCACCAACCTCAACGACAACGGCCCCGGTTCGCTGCGGCAGGCCATGCTTGACTCTTTGAGCATTTTGACGAGTGCTGATAACACCATCGTTTTTCAAAGTGGTTTGAGTGGGACCATTACTTTAAGCAGCAGTATCCGTTTCATTGGACAAAATAAATCACTCACCATCAACGGGCCAGGGGCGAATGTATTGGCGATCAGCGGAAACCGTCTTACAGAAATTTTCAATTTTTCAGATGCCCGTTCTACTATTACTGTTAATGGATTCACCATAAAGGATGGGAGCAGCATCGGTTTTGGTGGTGGGATTCACAGTTATGGCGCACTGACGGTTACCAACTGCGTTCTATCCGGTAATAGTAGTGGCAATGGCGGTGGTATTTCCAACCACGGCACACTCACTGTCAGCAACAGTACGCTGTCTGGTAATTCGGCGGCTTGGGGCGGTGGGATTTACAACTCTGGCACACTGACGGTCCGCAACAGTATCTACCAGCGACCCCGGATTTTGAGCGCAACGCGAAAGTCCTGTTACCGCTGAACGCGCCGAAGCATCAAGGCGAACGGAGGGCGCGAAAATCCTGGAACTTATGAAAGATGACGCTTCCCTACAGTCAGCACATCCTACCAGCGACCCCGGATTTTGAGCGCAACGCGAAAGTCCTTTAATGCGGTAGGTTAGCGCCTGTAGGAGTCACAAAAATTTCATGAATAGGGCTTAAGGTGAGAGCAATGTTGTTGTTTCTTACTTCCACCACCTTAATTTTTAAATAAAATCGGGGAGTTTCAGATGCTTAAAAAGACATTACTGTCAATCGGCCTGGGCTTGGCTTTGGCGGGTTCGCTGTATGGCTGCAATGACAGCGACGATGACACGTCGGCTGTTTCGACGCCCAACGCCAACAAGTTCTTCAACCGAATCGCATCGTTCCCGGTGTGTTCCCAGGTCGGCTCCTCCTGCGAGTCGAATGATTCAACCGCTGCCGAGATTGTGACCGCCAGCACCGACGGCATGACGCTGATTTATAGCAACAGCCCCAATGAACAAATCGGCTTTGTGGACATTACCAGTCCCGCCGCGCCCAAGGCCAAGGGCTTTTTGGCGATGGGCGGCGAACCGACCTCGGTGACTGTTCTCGGCGCTAACGTCCTGGTGGCGGTAAACACTTCGGCCAACTTCGTTAGCCCCTCCGGCAAGCTGGCGGTGGTGGATATTGCGACGCAGAAAGTGGTGGCTGAAATCGCCTTGCCGGGTCAGCCCGATTCGATCACGGCCAGCAAGGACGGCAACTATGTCGCCATTGCGATTGAAAACGAGCGCGATGAAGAATTTGGCGACGGCGCGCCGCCGCAATTGCCGGGCGGAAGTCTGGTGATTGTTGATTCCGTAGGCAGTCCCAGCGGCTGGAAAACCCGCACGGTGAATCTGACCGGCGTCGCCGCCCTGTATCCGACTGATCCAGAACCGGAATACGTAGACATCAACGAAGACAACGTGGTCGTAGTCACCCTTCAGGAAAATAATCATATTGCGCTGGTGGATCTGAAAACCGGCGCAGTCACCCGGCACTTCAGCGCGGGCAGCGTCAATCTGAGCCAGATAGACGCCACCGATGAACGGCCCAATCTGATCAAATTGACTCAATCGCTCGCCAATGTGAAACGGGAGCCGGATGGCGTGACCTGGATTTCCAAATCCCAGTTTGTCACCGCCAACGAGGGCGATTTGGATGGCGGCAGCCGGGGCTTCACCGTGTTCAACAGCGATGGCAGCGTCGCCTATGACTCCGGCAACACCCTGGAACACCTGACAGTGCGGGTGGGCCATTACCCGGACAAGCGTTCTGACGCCAAGGGCAATGAACCGGAAAACGCCGATTTTGGCCGTTTCGACGGCACTGACTATCTCTTTATCGCTTCCGAACGGGCCAGCGTCATTGCCGTGTACGACATGAGCAATCCCAGCAGCCCGGCCTATAAACAGGTGTTGCCCGCCGGGGTCGCCCCGGAAGGCGTGCTGGCGATTCCAGGCCGTAATCTGCTGGTCGCGGCCAGCGAAGAAGATGAACGCGCTGATTTAATCCGTTCAGTAGTCAACATTTATCAATATCAAACCGCCAAGCCGCAGTATCCCACCATCCAGTCGGCCAATCGCAGCGATGGAACCCCGATTCCGTGGAGCGCGTTGTCGGGCCTGGCCGCCGGTTCCAGCAACACCACGGTGTATTCCATCAACGACAGTTTCTATCGCTCCAGCCGGATTTTTGAACTCGATCTGAGCCAGACGCCAGCCTTGGTCAAGTCCGAGATCGCGATCAAGGACAGCAGCGGCAAGCTGGCGGCGCTGAAAGACGGGTTGCCGGACACAAAAACAGCTACGGCGTTTGATGATGTTGATCTGGCGGCGATGATCAATAGCGATGGCACGGTTAATCTCGACTCGGAAGGCATTGCGGTCGCCAGCAACGGCGGTTTCTGGATTGCCTCCGAAGGCGCGGGCACCGTCGGCGAGGCCGAACGGCCGATCAATTCGGCCAACCTGATCGTCAGGGTGGATACGGCGGGGGTGATTCAGGAAGTGATCCAGTTGCCGGCGGATGTCAACGCGGTGCAAGTGCGTTTTGGCTTCGAGGGCATTGCCGAGGCCGATGGCAAACTGGTGGTAGCTTTCCAGCGCGCCTGGAACAAGGAAGCCAATCCACGCATTGGCGTGTATGACCTGACCGCCAAGACTTGGCAATTCCTGTTCTATCCGCTGGATTCAGTGGCTTCGCCGAATGGCGGCTGGGTCGGTCTTTCCGACATTACGGCGCTGGGCAACAACCAGTTTCTAGTGGTTGAGCGCGACAATCAGGGCGGCCCGGACGCCCGCATCAAGAAGCTCTATCGCATCAATTTAAGCGGCGTGGCGAATGGCGGCACACTGAACAAGACCCTGGTGCGCGATCTGATGGCGGATCTGCGGACGCCGGGCGGCAATGTGCCGGAAAAAATTGAAGGTTCAGCGGTGTTGCCAAATGGCGAAGTGCTGATCGTCAACGATAACGACGGCGTGGATGTGAATAGCGGTGAAGTCCAGTTGATCAGGCTGGGGAAAATTCTGAACTGAACCTCCCTGATTCGCCGCAAGCCAGGAAGCCGCCCCAAGGGCGGCTTTTTTTCAGCGTCGCCGCCAGTAGGGTAGGATGTTTCACCAAATTCACCCTCTTACCCACTCGGAACCTATCAAGAGACCACATCATGACCGAACAGCAGGAGCCGTTTAACGGCAAAGTGAAGCCGCTGCGTCCGTTGCCCAACCTGATTTTCATGAGTCGCTGGCTGCAAGTTCCACTCTATCTGGGGCTGATTCTCGCGCAAGTGGTTTATGTGTTCCACTTCTGGATCGAACTGTTACATCTGATTGAGGCCGCATTCGGCAACGCCGACGCGCTGGAAAGCCTGGTCACCAGCATCGGCTATAACAGCGGCGCACCGGTCAAGACGCTCAACGAGACCATCATCATGCTGGTGGTGCTGGCGCTGATTGACGTGGTGATGATTAGCAACCTGCTGATATGGTGATCGTCGGCGGCTATGAAACCTTTGTATCGCGCCTGCGGTTGGAAGACCATCCGGATCAGCCGGAGTGGCTGAATCATGTGAACGCTTCGGTTCTGAAGGTCAAGCTGGCGACCGCCATCATCGGCATCAGCTCCATTCATCTGCTGAAAACCTTCATCAATGCCGCCAACTACACCGACAAGGTATTGATGTGGCAGACGGTGATCCACTTCACTTTCCTGCTCTCGGCATTGGCGATTTCCTTGACCGACCGGCTCATGGCCCCGCCGAACCGAACCGACCACTGACGCGGATCTGCAGTTGCTCTGATTCTTGGCTCTTCGGTGATGCCGATGCCTTTCCGTTTCGAAAAAAGGCGCGTAGTTTGTTTCACCACCCACTGTAGCAAGGCGGGATGCCCTCCTGGCGATCCATAAATCCAAATGGTTTACGCCCTACGCGCCAAAGCCACCCCCGAAGATACGAGGGTTTAATAAGCAAAATTCAAGCCAAAATATTAAAAATCATGGTAATCGGCGATTACTGCTCTGATTTAAGACTAAATTGTTCCTAATCAATAGGATGGAATGGAAAATTCAGCCAATGACAAAACCGGCCGGGCGAATTGGCTTATTAGCAAGCGGGACAAAATTGCAAATTTTGGAATGAGGCCCTTTCAAGCCGTTTCATTTTTAAACTGCGATAGCTTGATTGGGGTAAAAATACAAAAATGGCCCAATATTTGCTTTTATAGAAACATAATGACGGTGCAGCTACGTTGAACCCCGTGGTTCAGTCAAGCAAGCTTGTGAATGCTGGCCTCTTTCAGGTTTAATCTGACTTCCGATCACACTTAATAAAGTTTTGTCATGGGGAAGAGAAGGATGAAAAATCATGTTATGGCTGCTGTAGGTTTACTGGGTCTGCTGCTATTGGCGGGTTGCGCCACGGCTACCAGCGATAAAGCGCCGACTGCGACGGCCGCGACTTCGCAGACAGCGACCCAGGCAGCGGTTCCTGAGATGAAAGCGGGAGATGTCCTGACTGCTACTTTTACGGTACAGGCGGTTGATCTCAAAAACCGGCTGGTTACCCTCAAGAACAAGCAGGGTAAATCCAGCGTCATTCAGGTGAGTGAGGAAGTTCGCAATCTGCCGCAGGTCAAGGTCGGTGATCGGGTAACCGTGCAATATCATGAAGCCGTCGCCTTGAAGATCAATCGCGACACCAGCGGCGGCATCGCCAAAAAGACCGAGACGATCAGCGCCGGCCGGGCTGAATTGGGGCAAAAACCCGGGGGCAACCTGCGAAAGACCACTGAGATCATTGCCAACATCCTGGCGATTGACTCGAAATCCCGCAACATTACCTTTCAGGGACCAGAACGGATCCTGGTGGTCAAGGCCCCTGCTGATAAAAACCTGAGCAACATTGATGTGGGCGACCAGGTGTTGCTGACTTATGTTGAGGAACTGGCGGTCACCGTCGAATCAGCCAAGCCCGCCAAGCCCGCCAAGTCCGCCAAGCTGAAGTAAAATTCCCGCTTCATGAACAGGATTTTCGTTTCTGGATTAAAAACCGTTCGGGGTGAGCCGGTCGAACTTCGTTTTTCACCGGTGAATGCCCTTCGACAGGCTCACAGCGAACGGATGGAGCGAAAATCCTGATTGTGATGGCGGCGGCGATTCAAGACATTCATTCACTGATCAGTCTTCATCGCATCGCCTGCTTTTAATGTCTGCGCCAGCGCGGTGATCGCCGCCAGCCGTTCCCGCTGAAGCGCCTCTGCCAGAGCGAGTCCAGTCAATCCTTGCTCCAGCAATGGCCGCGTCTGAACTTTTACCGCCGCCTGATAAACCCGATGCATAAAATCCGCTTGGGGATAACAGCGATTTTCCAAACCGGTTCGACCTCGCGCATCGGCTTCGCAGGCAATAAGAAATTGCGCAAAGCGTTGCGGCTTACGCAGTGCGTCCAATCCTGACAAGGTATTCAGCAGGGTTTTCGGGCGCAATTCCAAAGCGCGATGACAATGGGTATGAAAGCGGGCGGTTAATACGCCCAATTCCCGATACATGTTCGGAATGCGCAACCGCTGGCAAAATAGCCGAATCAAATCCGCGCCGCGCTGTTCGTGACCATGATGACGCGGCCATTCCTCGACCGGAGTAGTCCCTTTGCCCAGGTCATGAACCAGCACGGCAAAGCGGGTAATCGGATCGGCGCTAAGCTGAGCGGCTTGCGCCAGCGCCAGCAGGGTATGTGCGCCAGTATCAATTTCGGGGTGGTGCGCCGGTGGTTGCGGTACGCCAAATAACCGATCCAGTTCCGGGAAAATCCGCGCCAGCGCCCCGCAAGCGCGCAAGGTCTCAATGAATTGCTGTGGTTGGCTCTCGCCCAGCGCCCGCATGGTTTCCGCCCACACCCGCTCCGGGATCAGGCTGTCCACCTCGC
>JAAUTD010000177.1 GCA_012031845.1 Synechococcaceae cyanobacterium SM1_2_3 | reverse complement strand
GATGGCGAACACGAACAGCCAGACCCGGCCGCACCGCTCATGACCGGGACCGCACGGCCCGGTTTTATCATGTTCATGCGGGGTGAACTGGTCCAGTCCCAGCATCAGCAACACGCCCAGCGCCATACCCACAACCACTACGCCCGCGCCCATTGGCCGACTGTCGAGGATTTCAGCGCCCGCCGCCAGTCCCGGTAACAACAGCGAAAAGGCGCTGGCCGCCAGCATCATCCCCGCCGCCATGCCGAGCAGGCTGTCTTCGATGCGCTGGGGGATGCCGCGCAAGGCCAGCGCCGGCACTGCGCCGAGCGCAGTGCCGGCAAAGCCCACCGCCCCGCCAAGCAGCGCGTAACGCAAGGCGACAGTCGCTTCGCCGGTCAAGACCTGCATCACGCTTTGCGCCAGCAGAATCAGGACGGCCAGGAGCGCAACGCCCAGTCCGATTGCCGCAGAAAAATGAGCTTTGGCATGTTCGCGGAAGGTGATCAGCCAGAATGAGGATACGGAGAGCGATTCGGTATTCATGCAAGTTAAGCCTGGGATTGAAACAGGTTTGGAAACAGGCAACGGTATCTCAATGATTACCGGCATATTGTGACGTAGAATGGGCATCTTGCCCGTTGTTGCAACTTGAGCGGCGAGGCGGGGGCCACAGAATCAAGCCGAAGGTACAGATCACGCTTCCGCCCGTTCGGCCCGCCAGCCGAAACGCCGACGCTGAAACGGCGACAGTGGGCTTTCAATCTGCCCTAATGCCTGAGCGGCAATCCCGGCTTGCTGAAAAAGCTGTTGCTGAAGTTCGGCTTCTTCCTCGCCCTGATTAATGACCAATAACCGTCCGCCCGGCAATAGCAAACTCCAGACGTGTTCCAGCAGTTGCAGCGGCATTAAAAAACGCAGCGGCAAGCCCCAGTCCTGCAATGGCTCCGGCTCCAAAAAGGGCAGAAACCAGGTAATAAAACCATAGGAATGATGCAAATCCAGCACATTGCCAGCGATATAGCGACAACCAGGCAATAGCCGCGCTATTCGTTCGCCATGAGCGCGGCGGGTGGTCAGGCTCCAGTAACGGCGATGCGCATCCAGTTCGACGCCATCCCACGGGCCATGAGTCCAGGCGTGCAGGCCGGGCAAGTAGCAGCCATTCTTGCAACCGATGTCCAGACCGGGCGCAGCGGAGGTCGGCGGGCCAAGATAGCGATCCAGCACATCCAGCACATAAAGGCTTTCCCGGAAACCCTGAGCGTCACACGCCCGTCCCCAATCGCTCAGGTTGTAACGGGAGGCCAGCACCTCGGCCAAAGGCTTCTGATCGGATGAAAGCTGCTCAAGCAGGGTCGGCAGCGACAGCGGCGGCTGTTGCGATACCGACGGCGAAAAAGTCACAGCGTTGCGCAAGGACCAATCCACCCGGTTTCTGATTTCCATCCACCGTTGTTTGAAGCTGATGACTTGTCGCATGGTAATTGAGATGATGGTATAAGAATCAGGCTTTTTCGATGGGTGCGCTTCGCTTTGCTCATCTTACATTCTAATGATTGAATACTCGCTGTCGCGGGTATGACGAATTCACGGATTTGGCAAAACTTCTTAATCCAGAGAGGTCATCAGCCGGAACCGCCCCGGTGCGCTCTCCGCGTTCTCTTCTTCATCCCAGCCTTCCGCTTCCATGTCGGCAAAACGGCTCTCATCACGCAATTTGGCGCGTGCTCGATCCACCCAGGATAAACCGCCCTGCGCCAGCGCGAAGCTCACTTCATTGAGCAAATCCACAATGTCATGGCCGTGATCGACGATGACTGGCTGAATGCCCAGCGCCATCAGCCGCTTGATGGAGGAATTGCCGATGGAAGCGGCATAAACGGCGGCGCACTCCTTGACGAAATCGAGTTTGGCCAGCACCTTGTCTTCGGGCGGATGATCCAGTTCGCCGGGCTTGGCGGCCATCTCCTCGCCGGGAATGACGATCTGCCCTTCCGCCAGCGCCTTGTCCTTGTTTTCGCCTTTCATCACCGCGTACTCGAATTGCCCAATCTGGATCAGTTCGGCATGACCGGGCGATACGTCGTAAACCACGAACCGCTCAGCCGCGCCGAAGTGCATGTCAACGTGGGCATCGTCCCGCGACGCAAACGCTACTTTGATCATGGTTCAACAGGCTCCTTGGGCAATTGTTGGCTGGCCGTCGCCTCGGCGAACTGGCGCAGGTTCGAGTGATAAGGCCGTTTGGCCGGGCGCGACAGATTCAGGGCATTGACCAGATCAAACAGTAGTTGCCGGGTTCCACGATAGCCGATCCACTGGCGGGCCTGTGCGCCAGCGAGATCGTTAAGCGGATAACCCGCCCGCAAGAGTCCGCAACCGAGGCGAGCAGCGATATCAACGCCGTGGGAATTGGTCACAATCAGATGAGCCTGCCGGGCATGGGCCTGCCGTTCCAGATCTTCCAAATCACCGACCATCACCGAATCAGCCGCCAGCCGCGCCAGCACTGGGGAAGCGGCGGCGCTAATCGCCGCCACGACTTCGGCTCCCTGCCCGACCAGCGTATCGCACAGCATGGCCAGCAGATCGGGATCCGCCGCCACTGCTACACGGGCCGCTCCCAGCGTGAACTGACTATCCACCATCGCGTCAAGCAATTGCGCCCGCTGCCGTTCGATAGCGGGCGGCGCCGGACATCCCGCCAAGCGGCTGAGGGTCAAGGTGAAGTCATCGCAGTCATGCAGACCGGTCAGATGGGGAAAACGAAAAGTCGGGCACCCCGGTACGAGTCCGCAAGGCGTCAGCGACGGCATGGAGCGAGTCGCCGATCACCAGCGTAGCCGCCGCCTGATCGAGGCTGTTCAATTGCTCCCGCGTCGTTCCGCCGTAGGTCAGCGCGGAAAAACCTTCGGCGGTCAGATGGCCGTCCAGCGAATCGGCGATGTCGGGCACGACCACCGGCGTCAATCCAAAGGCTTCGATCCAGGTTTTGAGCGCCTCAATATCTCCCGGCGTGAACATGGAGGGAACCAGCACGTTCACCTGCTTTGGACGCAGGGCGAACCGGCGCGCGCCGCTGGTTGGCGCGAGTTCTTCGATAATGGCGCGCAGGGCTTGGGCATAGCCGGTTTCCAGACAGCCCAGCGTATCCGATGCGCTCACCGGCACGATGGCGACCTCGGCCCATTGCGGATACCGCGCCCGGAACGACTTGAGGCTGCGCAACACATCTGCGCCCTGGGTTTCCGGCAGGCCGGTGGTGATCAGGCCGATAATTTCCGGCTGATGTTGAGCGCATATGGTTTCCAGCGCCTGCACCACATTCTCATCCGCGCCCATTACTACGGTAGTGACATCCATCGCGGTGGTCTGCAACGCAATCGGTTCGCGGAAATGGCGCATGAAAAACAGCTTGTTGAAGGCGGTGCAGCCGCGTGCGCCATGTTCCAGCGGCATCGCTCGCGCCAGCCCCAGAAAAGCCAGCGAAGCGCCGACCGGCTGGCTGACCTTCAGCGGATTGACCACCAGCGCCTTGGCGCGCTGCACGACATCAGCCATGAGATTTTCTCCTTCAGACGGTTGCGGCGGCGGTGGCGACGGCGCGTAACCTGGCGGCTTCGCGCCAGGGCGCGGGTTGCTGCACCGCCTGCCAGACCGGATTATCAATGGACGCCACCAATTGCTGCGCCAGTTCCACCGCGCCCGCATAGCCGGCATAGCCAATATCGCGCACATGATCGACATCGAGAAACGGGATGCGGGCCTTGAGCGTGGGATAGATGTAGCGGTCACCGGCCACCAGAATATCGGCCTGATAGTCGCGGAAGGTCTGGAGCAGCGCGGTCTGATCGTTGTTGGCGATCAGGCGGGCGTCCGGCCCCATCAGCGCCTCAATCCGCGCCTTGTCTTCCTCGGTGGATTTCTCGGTGCCTGCGGCCACCACGGTCAAGCCCAATTCCTGCATGGCGCTGACCAGCGACCAAGATTTATGTCCACCGGAAAACACCAGCGCCCGCTTGCCTTTCAAGCGTTCGCGCAAGGGCGCGATCCAGGCCCAGGCATTGGCTTCTTCGCGAGCAATCAAGCCTTCCGCCCGCTCGGCGAGATCGGGATCGGCCAGCAGGGCGGCAAATTGGCGAAAAGCCTGTGACGTATTGGCGATGCCGTAGAAACTGCCTTCAAAGTACGGAATGCCGTAGTGTTCTTCCAACGTGCGGGCGACGTTGAGCAGCGCCTTGGAACACACCAGCATGTTGGCATGCGCCCGGTGCATGGTCTGGATTTCGGCAAAACGGGCATCGCCCGATAACGTGCCAGAGAACTTGCGCAGTCCCAGTTCGTCGAAGAACGGGGCGACGTTCCAGAATTCGCCACCCACATTCCATTCCCCAATCAGATTCACGTCATGCACGCGCTGGAAGGCAATACGCGCCATTTCTGGTAAAGCATCCGGCTCGCGAGTGCCGATCACCTGCTTGAGCAGCACCTCGCCCGCGTAGCGGTTGCCGAGATTCTTGCCGCCGTAAAACCCGGCGCAATCCACCGCGATTACCGGCACGCCCCAGCGCCCATTGGCAGCGCGAGTCACCGCTTCCACGTCATCGCCATGCAGGGCTGGAACGCAGGTGATATAGACGAACACCGCGGACGGACGGAACTGCTCCACGGCGCGGCGGATGGCATGGAACAGGCGCTTTTCGCCGCGCCCCATCACTACGTCCATGTCCCCTAAATCGGTGGTCATGCCGATGCGGTACAGCGTGGGGCCGGACGAACGGGAACCGCGCCCGTCCCACGAACTGCCCGCGCAACTGATCGGGCCATGCACGATATGAGCGGCATCAGCGATAGGTAACAGGGCATTGCGGGCGCCGTCGAAAAAACAGCCGCCTTGGGTTGCGCCCGGCGTGGCGCGGGCGCAGCCGGATTTGCTTTTGCCGTCGTGCGCGCAAGCCGGTTCGATTTGCAACTGCTGTAGCTCACTTTGATTCATCCCGGCTCCTTTGCGGTCTAGCGAGGGCGAATGCTCAACGCCAGGCGTTCAGCGAAACGCTTTATAGTCAAGTTGGTATTTCTGTAAGCGCAGCCCCAACATGCGGCGGGTCAATCCCAGGTGGTTGGCCGCATCGGTCACCTTGCCGCCATTGCAGCTTGAGGGCTTCGACGATCATTTCGTATTCGACGACCGCCAGCCGCGCTTCCAAACCGCCTTCGCACGACACTTCGGAGATCAGCGGGGTTTGCAGCGAGGGCGGCAGGTTGTAGCCGTGGATCACTCCATTTTCCGCCGCCAGAATGACGGCGCGCTCCATCACATTTTCCAGTTCGCGCACATTGCCCGGCCAGTGATAGCGCATCAGCATGTTGATCGCCGGAGTGGAGATGCGCTTCACCTCCACTCCCATCTGCCGGGAAAACTTGCTGACAAAATGATCAGCCAGCGCAATCACATCGTTGCCACGCTCGCGCAGCGGCGGAACCGTGATTGGATAAACATTGAGACGGTAATAAAGGTCTTCGCGAAAGCTGCCCTTGGCCACCATATCGGCCAGATCGCGGTTGGTGGCGGCCAGAATCCGCAAATCCACCTGATGGGTGATATTGCCGCCCACCCGCTCGAAGGCCCGTTCCTGCAAGATGCGCAACAGCTTGGCCTGAATCGGCAGCGACAGTTCGCCTACTTCATCCAGAAAAATGGTGCCGCCGTCGGCTTCCTCGAAGCGCCCCTTGCGCTGGGCGTGAGCGCCGGTGAACGAGCCTTTTTCATGGCCGAACAGTTCGCTTTCGATCACGCTCTCGGTGAGCGCGGCGCAGTTGAACTTGACGAAAGGTCCCGAAGCGTTGACGCCGTTATAGTGGATGGCGCTGGCGACCAGTTCCTTGCCGACCCCGCTCTCGCCCAGAATCAGCACGGTGGTCTTGGTGCGGGCGATTTTTCAATCAGCGCATACGCCTCCCGCATCGGTTTGGAATTGCCGATGATGTTGGAAGGCTTGAATTTTTCTTTCAGCGCATTGCGCAGGTGGCAGTTCTCCTGTTCCAGCGCCGCGTTATGCACCGACTCCATCAAAAAGAACTCGACCGACTGGGCGGTCATCGCCGCCAGAATCGAGACGATCTCCACGTCCAAATCGAGCAGACGGCGGTTGTCGTACAGTCGTTCGGCGCTGATGGTGCCCATGATTTTCTGGCCGCGCAGTATGGGCACGCAGATAAAGGAGAGGCGCGCATCGGCAACGGCATCGCGGGCGCGGGTGCGGTTAAGGAAATCAGGCTCCTCGCTAATCCGGGGCACCACGATTTTCTGGCCCGTTTCCACCACCTTGCCGGTAATGCCTTCGCCCAGATCATAGATGCCGCGCCCGGCTTCTTCGTCGGTGAGTCCCAGGCTCTGGTGGATAAAAATGCGCCCGGATGTCGTGTCATAAAGGCTGACCATGCCGCGCACCACTTTCAGATAACGGTGCATGATTTGAAGCAGGGTGTGCAGGATGACTTCCAGATTGCCGCTTTCGGTGACAATCTGACTCATCTCCCGAATCATCGGCAAGAGATTGGTACGGCACTCGCCCAGATCGCACCGTGCAGTTTGCTCCTCGGTAAGACTCGCCAGATCGCGATAGTCCAGCCGGGGAAAGGTATTGCCAATCGGAATAAATTCGGACGCACTGATGCCCATAAACACACCTTGATATACTAAGCTATATAACGATTGGCAGCATATCGCCCTTATTCCAAATCAATCGATAAACCATTCACCCCCATCGCCCGTTTGCGGGAGAGGGGTGGGGGAGACGAGACTGAACGCTTATACAGAGTCCATATCGCCCCATCCGTAAGAACGCCAATAAGAATTCAGACGAAATAGCATGGGCTTCCAGCCGATGAACCGAACACGGGCTGGAAGCCCGCGCTACATTTCCCCTGCAAACTTTGTCAGGCAGCAGCCAGCGCGGCCTCCACTTCGGCGGTCTTGCCGATGATGGACTCGTCGGCCTCGTCCATGATGCCGAATTCCATCAGCAGTTCTTCCAGTTCATCCATCGTCAGCGGCTTGGGAACGACGAACATCTTGTTATCAATGATCTTTTGCGCCAGCGTGCGGTATTCCTCCGCCTGCTTGGCGGCAGGGTCGTACTCAATGACCGTCATCCGGCGAATTTCGGCCCGCTGCACCACGTTGTCACGCGGTACGAAATGGATCATTTGCGTACCCATTTTTGCCGCCAGGGCCTCGATCAATTCGGCTTCGCGGTCGGTCTTGCGCGAGTTGCAAATCAGCCCGGCCAGGCGCACCTTGCCGGAGGTGGCGTATTTGCAAATGCCCTTGGCGATGTTGTTGGCGGCGTACATCGCCATCATCTCGCCCGACACCACGATGTAGATTTCCTGGGCCTTGCCTTCGCGGATCGGCATGGCGAAACCGCCACACACCACGTCGCCCAGCACGTCATAAAACACAAAATCCAGTTCTTCCTCGTAAGCGCCTTCTTCTTCCAGAAAGTTGATGGCGGTGATCACGCCGCGCCCGGCGCAGCCGACGCCCGGCTCCGGGCCGCCGGATTCGACGCAGCGCACGTCGCCGTAACCGACTTTGAGCACTTCGTCCAATTCCAAATCTTCGACGGTGCCCGCTTGCGCCGCCATTTCCATAATGGTGTTCTGGGCCTTGGAATGCAGAATCAACCGGGTGGAATCGGCTTTGGGATCGCAACCAATAATCATGACCTTCTTACCCTGA
>JAAUTD010000176.1 GCA_012031845.1 Synechococcaceae cyanobacterium SM1_2_3 | reverse complement strand
GAAAGCGCCGCGCTGGCGCGAGCGGCGGCCGAGCGACTGGCGGCCAAACGCGCCGCAATGGAGAAAGTCGCAATGGAAAAGCTGGCGCAGGAGAAAGCGGCCGTCGAACAGGCTATCGCGGAATGGGCGGCGGCTGAACATGCCGAGGCCGAACGCGCCAACCTGCGTAAAGCAAGCACTGAGCAGCGCGACGCTGACGCCGCCGAGGCGCGACTGCGGGCGGTTGAGGAAGCCATCTCCGAATGGATTGAAGATGAGCGGGAGGGTCATCGGACAGCGGCGATTACGCCGGGTCGTCCGACAGCGGAAAAAACCAGCACCCGCACCGCCGCGATTCATCAGCAGGTGCGTTCGGCCATTGAGGTGATAGATAAGGAAACCGGCGAACTGGATTTCATTAAAAACCGGATTGAGGCCGGAGTAGACCTTTTGCCGATAGAATTTCGGCTGACGGTGGATGAATGGAAGGAAGGCAAGACGCTGCGTCAGAGCAGTTTTGATGATCTCAAGCAGAAATTTCGCTACAAGGCGTACTCGATTGAAGATGGCTACGAGTTGCTACACCTTTATAACCAGTGGTTGGCGCAACAGCGGCAAAAAGTTCGGGTATTCATTCAATTATTGGGCGTTGACGTGGACCGGCACGACAGCATGTTGGGCGCCATCGAGCATTTGGAACGGCTTGAACGGGAGAAGTATCTGGAAATGGATGTGGACGTGATTTATACCTTGCGCGACATGCGCGACATGCTGGACAAGCTGGTCAGAGTGGAAACCATTCTGCGGGATCTGGATGGGGTATGCCGCAAGCGTTCCGAGCAAATCATCGCGCCAGAGTGGGAAGCCAAAGGGTCGCTGTAATTGGCTGTGCAACAGGAGTGGCGCTACCCGCTATACTCAATTCTGCGCAAGCGGCGAAAATTCATTTGTTGTTGCGCTGGGTCAGAACGACGAAAAATTGGATCAATCAACCGTTTCGGGAGAAGAAAGCTGATGAGAAAGACATTATCCCTGCTGGCGTTTTCCGTGCTGATGTCATTGGGCGTCACGGCATGGGGCGCCGAGAAGACGATCAAGCTTGGCGTCATTGCCGAACTGACTGGCGATATGCCAGCAGTGGGCGCATCCTGTCGCAACGCCGCCGAAATGGCGGTCAAGGAAATCAACGCGGCGGGCGGCCTTAAAGTCGGCAAGGACAAGATGAAGGTGGAACTGGTGGTGGAGGACAACGCCGGCAAGGCTGATCAATCCGCCGCCGCCGCCCAGAAATTAATTACTCAGGATGAGGTTGCGGCGATTGTCGGTCCCAACGCCAGCCGTTATGCGATTCCCGCTTCGGAAATCGCCGAAAGTTCAGAAACGGTGCTGATTACCCCGTGGTCCACCAATCCCAAAACCACGCTGGACGCCAACACCAATCAGCCCAAGAAATATGTGTTCCGGGCCTGCTTTATTGATCCGTTTCAGGGTGGCGTACTCGCCAAATTTGCGCTGGAAAGCCTGAAGGCCAAAAACGCCGCGGTGCTTTATGACGTGGCCTCGGATTACAACAAGGGCATTGCCGAAGTCTTCAAGCAGAACTATGAAAAGATGGGCGGTAAAGTCGTGGCGTTTGAAACCTACACCACCAATGACAAGGATTTCTCGGCGCAATTGACCAAGATCAAGGACGCCAAGCCCGATGTTATTTTCCTGCCCAACTATTACAGTGAAGTGCCCTTGCAAGTGCAACAGGCCAAGCGACTCGGCATTGCCGTTCCCTTTATTGGCAGCGATTCCTGGGGCAGTAATGAACTGTTGACTTTGGGCGGCGCGGATTTGAACGGTTATTACTTCAGCACCCATTACGCCGCTGATAACGCCGCGCCGGTCGCCAAGAAGTTCATTACCGATTATGAAAAAGCGTATGGCGCGAAGCCGGACGATGTGGCCGCGCTGACTTATGATGCTTTCGGCCTGCTCTTCAACTCCATCAAGAATGCCGGCAAAGCCGACCGCGAATCCATTCGCGCCGCGTTATCCACTTTGCCAAGTTACAAGGGCGTCACTGGTGATATGAAATTCCAGGCGGATTCCCGCGATCCAGTCAAGAGCGCGGTGATTCTGAAAATCGTGGACGGCAAATTCACCTTCCACGCCAACGCCAGTCCCTGAGTCTGTTTCCAGCACGGGTTTTCAGCCCGTGTTTCAGTCCACGGGCAAGATGCCCGTGCTAAAAAGGGCGACCCGGTGGGCCGCCCTTCTTATTAACCGGCGGCATAACAGGTTATTCCCTTGAGCGAAAGTCTTGTTTACTGGCTGCAACAGACCTTAAACGCCCTGCAACTGGGCAGCATCTATGCCCTGATTGCTCTGGGCTACACGATGGTTTATGGCATTCTGACCATGATTAATTTCGCACACGGCGATGTATTCATGGTGGGCGCTTTCTTCTGCTTTATCGCGGCAGTTTATTTGGGTCTGCCGTTTGCGCCAACGCTGCTGCTGACAATGGCAGGCGCGGCATTACTCGGCGTATTGATTGAGCGGCTGGCCTATAAACCACTGCGTAATGCGCCACGGGTATCGGCGATTATTACGGCGTTGGGATTAGGTCTGTTTCTGGAAAATTTCACTTTGGCGCTTGCGCCTTATCCCAAGCACATTCCACCGTTATTGGAAAATGTCACTTGGAATATGGGCGGCGTTTCCGTATCGTCCTTGCAGATCATCATTATCTGCCTGTCGCTGGGTTTAATGTTCCTGCTGGATTACGTCGTTCACCGCACGCCGGTCGGAATGGCGATGCGGGCGATTTCCTGGGACAAAACCTTTGTGCCACTGATGGGCATTCCGGTGGATTTAATCATTTCGGTCACGTTCGCCATTGGCGCTGGACTGGCGGGCGCGGCGGGCGCCATGTACGCGCTGGCCTATCCGGTGATTGATCCATACATGGGCATCATGGTGGGCTGGAAAGCCTTTATCTCGGCGGTGATCGGCGGCATTGGCAACATTCGCGGCGCAATGATCGGCGCATTCATTCTTGGCGGAGTAGAAATCATGGTCACGGCGTTTTTCCCCTCCACCTATCGGGATTTTGTCGCTTTCAGCCTGTTGATGGTGCTGATCATGATTCGGCCCTACGGCATTCTCGGCCAGCCAAGGACGCAGAAAGTATGAGCGCTGTGCTGAGAAATAGTTGGGAATGGTTTATCGCGCAACGCTGGTTAATGGCCGTGTTTCTGGTCATTGGCTTTATTCTGGCGTTCGCCATTCCCGAATATAACCTGCTGAATAAATATGTACAGTTGGTGATGATGTATGTCGGGATCAATATCATCCTGACCGTCAGCCTGAATCTGGTGAATGGCTATATGGGCGAGTTTTCCCTGGCTCATGCCGGTTTCATGGCGGTCGGCGCTTATACCGCTGCGCTGTTGACCCAGAAGGTGTTGCCGATAGCGGCGCATCCCTGGCTGTTTCCCTTTGCGGTGCTGGTGGGTGGATTGGTCGCGGCATTGCTGGGGTTGATTGTCGCGGTTCCGTCATTCAAGGTGCGCGGCGATTATCTGGCGATTATCACCCTGGCCTTTCTGATGATCGTTAAATCAGTGATCGAAAACATTGATTATATTGGCGGGCCGCGTGGCATTCCTGGCATTAAGAAGCTGACCACTTTACCCTGGGTGTTTTTCTGGGTCGTGGTGACGGTGTGGGTAGTGCGCAACTTCGTTTATTCCAAATACGGGCGCGGGGTCCTGGCGATCCGCGAAGATGAAATCGCCAGCGATTTAATGAGTGTCAATACCCGCCGGGTGAAATTCATGGCGTTTATGGTGTCCTCCTTTTTCGCGGGCATCGCCGGAGGGCTGTTTGCCCATTTGCTGCAATTCATCAGTCCCCGCGTGTTCGACATCATTAAAACGACCGATGTGCTGATCATGGTTTATCTGGGTGGCATTGCTTCAATTGGCGGTTCGATTCTAGGCGCAACGGTCTATACCGTGTTGCTGGAATTATTGCGGCCCTCTACGTTCGCCGGATTGATTAGCTGGTTGCCGGATGTGATCTTTAATCCAATCAACGAGCATGTCGTCCGTCATTTGGGCGTATGGCGAATGGTGATCATGCCGCTGTTGCTGGTCTTGGTGATGCTGTATTGGCCGCGAGGAATGATGGGTCTGCGCGAGTTCCGCTGGTTTATCCCTAAACGCGATTTGGAAGCGCATCATCGTCTTAAACCACCCGGGGAAAAACCATGACGCTGCTAACAGCCAGTAAGGTCAAGCATTATTTCGGCGGGCTGTGCGCGGTCTCCGATTTTAATCTGCAACTCTATACCGGCGATCTGATGGGAATTATTGGCCCCAACGGCGCAGGAAAGACTACGATCTTTAATCTGATTACCGGAGTTTATCGCGCCAGCGAAGGCAGTATCCGGCTCAGAAATACTGAACTGGTCGGCAAAACGCCGCACCAGATTACCGCATTACGGATTGGGCGGACTTTTCAGAATATCCGGCTGTTCCGTGATTTGACGGTGCTGGATAACGTGCGCATCGCTCATTACGCCCAAGTCAATTACAGCGCATTGGAGGCATTGCTGCATATTGGCCGCTATCGCCGCGAAGAGCAGCGCATTATTGAAAACTCGCAACGGCTGCTCTCCATTTTCAAGCTGGAGCATCTCGCGGGCGAGACCGCTAAAAATCTGCCCTATGGATTGCAGCGGCGGCTGGAAATTGCCCGGGCGCTGGCGATTGGGCCGGAATTGCTGTTATTGGACGAACCGGCGGCGGGAATGAATCCAAACGAGATTGATCAGTTGATGGAATTTATTCAGTGGATTCGCCGCGAATTCAAATTGACCATCCTGCTGATTGAACATCAGATGAAGCTGGTCATGGGGATTTGCGAGCGGATCACGGTGCTGGATTTTGGCGAAACCCTGGTCGAGGGGCCGCCTGAGCTAATCCAGAATCATCCCAAGGTGTTGGAGGCGTATTTGGGCGAGGGGCCAGTCGGATGAGCGATGCAGCGGAGAATCTGGACGATCTGCAACTGGACGTGCGCGATCTGGAGGTGCATTACGACGGCATTCGGGCGCTGCATGGGGTGTCGTTCACGGTGCGCAAGGGCGAAATTGTGACCCTGATTGGGGCGAATGGCGCGGGCAAGACTTCGATTCTGCGGGCGGTTTCCGGGCTGATTCCGTACAACGGCGCGGTGGTGTTCGAGGGCCAAAATCTCAAACGGGTGGCGGCGCACCAGATTGTCAAGCGCGGCATTGCTCATGTGCCGGAAGGGCGAGGCATTTTCGGCAATCTGACGGTGCAGGAAAATCTGCAACTGGCGACCTGGCAACGCAGCGACAAGGAAGAAATCGCGGCGGATTACGACCGGATGTTTGCGCTGTTTCCGCGCCTCAAGGAGCGCCAGTTTCAACCGGGCGGCACGTTGTCCGGCGGTGAGCAGCAGATGTTGGCGGTGGCGCGGGCGCTGATGAGTCGTGGCCGTCTGTTGCTGCTGGATGAGCCGTCAATGGGTTTGTCGCCGCGCCTGGTGCAGGAGATTTTCCGGGTGATTGAGGACATCAATAAATCCGGCACGACCATTCTGCTGGTGGAGCAAAACGCCAATATGGCCTTGCGGATTGCGTCCCGCGCTTATGTGCTGGAAACCGGCGCGATTATCTTGTCGGGCGCGGGGCGGGAATTGCTCGGCGATCATCGGGTGCGGGAAGCGTATTTGGGGGCCTGATCTGCTTAAATTTGCAGGATTTTCGCTCTACCCGTTTGCCCTAAAGCCCTGTCGAAGTGCATTCATCGGTAATAACCGTTCGACAGGGCTTCATGGCTCACACCGAAGGGTTTTACCCCGAAGGAACGTCCTGATTTTATAAGGCTTAATCTGCTGTAAATTACAAACGGATTCAGGGATGCTGACTCGATTAGTGATCAGAAACTTCAAGCGTTTTGGGAATGCTGAGATTGATCTTGGGAAATCGGTTGTGCTGATTGGACCAAACAATTCCGGTAAGACTACTGCGCTTCAGGCGCTTGCGTTATGGGAGTTGGGGTTACGACGCTGGGCGGAAAAACGCCAAGGTAAATCAACTGCACTTCAGCGTCAGGGCGTCGCCATTAACCGGCGTGATTTGGTGGCGCTTCCAGTACCAACTGCGAATCTGCTCTGGCGGGATTTGCATGTCCGTAACTCGGAACAGCAGGCAGGAAAATCTAAAACCAGCAACATTCGGGTTGACATACTGGTTGAAGGCATTACTGGCGACAAAAAGTGGTCATGCGGGCTAGAATTCGATTACGCCAATGAAGAATCCTTTTATTGTCGGCCACTCCGGCTTGATGATAGCCACCAACCGCAGCGAATGACCGTTCCAGAATTGGCAACCCAGGTAAAAATAGCATTTTTGCCGCCAATGTCTGGATTAACCGACCGTGAATTTATCAAGCAGCCGGGAGAAATCGGAGTTTTAATTGGGCAGGGCCAGACTGCGCAGGTATTGCGCAATTTATGTTATCGGGTTTGCTGGCCGATTGAGGGTACTACCACGCCTTCCAATGACTGGATAACGCTGGTAAACCAGCTCTCTCGCCTGTTTGGGGTAAAGCTGTTTAATCCAGAATTTATTGCTGAGCGCAGTGAAATTACTATGGAATACGAGGAAAAGACCGGCGCTCACCTGGACATTTCCTGTTCGGGGAGAGGGTTACAGCAAACCCTGCTGATTCTTGCCCATCTCTATGCCAATCCGCACACAGTCTTGTTGCTTGACGAACCAGACGCGCATCTTGAGGTATTGCGTCAACGTCAGACTTATCAACTGATTAACGACCTTGCTGAAGAAAAAGGCTCACAAATCATTGCCGCCAGTCATTCAGAAGTGGTGCTGGCTGAAGCAGCCAATCGCGGGATAGTAGTTGCCTTTGTCGGCAAACCGCATCTGCTGAATAATCGCGGCAGTCAGGTTATGAAATCTCTGACTGAATTGGGCTGGGATCAATACTACCAAGCTGAACAAACAGGCTGGGTGTTGTATGTTGAAGATGCAACTGACTTGGCGATTCTCAAAGCATTCGCCAGAATTTTGCAGCATCCCGCTCAGGCTTTGCTGGAAATGCCTTTTGTCCACTATGTCACAACCAACCTGCCGCAAAAATGCCGTGATCATTTTAATGGTCTACGCGAAGCCAAGAACGATTTGGTGGGAATCGCTCTGTTTGACCGCCTGGATCGAGCGCTTCAGCCTAATGAGAATTTGAATGAAATCATGTGGGCAAAGCGGGAAATCGAAAATTATTTGTGTAGCGAAGAGGTGTTACATGCGTGGGCGGTTCATGATTTAGCCGATGACATCTTTGGCGTCGCTGAGCGGCCAAACCGTTTACAGGCTATGAAAAAAGCGATAGCAGAAGTGACGCATTTGCTGGAGATAGACGAGAAATCACCCTGGTCACCGGATGTAAAGGCTTCGGATGAGGTTCTGGATCGCATTTTCAGAGTTTTCTTTAAGGAAATTGGCTTACCATTATCTTTCCGTAAGCGCGATTATCATTTACTGGCGGGTTTTTTATCGAAGCAGCAAATTGATCCAGAAGTTGCCGAAAAGCTGGATGCTATTGCAGTTACCGCAGCATGCGCTAAACCGATGGAATAAAATCATCGACGTGTAAGCGTTCAGTCCCCTCTCCCCTGGTCAGGGGGGAGAGGGTTAGGGAGAGGGGGGTAGGTCGTTTGAAATT
>JAAUTD010000012.1 GCA_012031845.1 Synechococcaceae cyanobacterium SM1_2_3 | reverse complement strand
TGATGAAGGCTAGTTCGGCGCGGTGTTTCGTCTCGTCAAAAGTGCTGATGTCACGGAAATCTTGGCGGCTTTCTCAAAGTACTTGAGTGCATCGTCAAATCTGTAACTACTAGTAAGGATGAGGCATTTCATCCGCCAAGTTTCGGCCAGATCGGGGAGATATTCCCTATTGCCGCTGTCAATCAGCGCCTGGTAAATCTTCGCGGATTCCTCGATACTGCTGAGCGCATCCGTAAGACAGCCTTCGTCAGTGAAATAGAGAGCTTTGCTGTGCCAAGTGTCGGCCAGTTCCGGGAGGTATTGCACTTGGTTATTAATAAGAGTCTGATAAATATTGGCAGCTTCATCGAAGCAACTCAACGCCTCACGAGAACACAGCAGTCCACCGTGAGCATCACCCTTGATCCGCCAAGTTTCGGCCAGATCGGGGAGATATTGCCTCTGGCCGCTTTTAATGAGGTTATGGAAAATCTTGGCGGCTTTCTGGATTTTGACGAGCGCTTTCTCATATTGACCTTGAATATTAAGGTTATGTGCTTCAATTTTCAGATCGTTGGCCTTTTTAGGGTTGGGTGGTGATTGTCTATAGAGCCAATAACCCAACCCCACAACGACGATACCACCAATAACTAAATTTGGCATTTTCCTACTCCCCTACTCCAAAAATTAAGGAACTGTGTGCTTGCTTACCCGTATTCTGCACTCTTGGCGCTTTAGCTTGGGCGGTACCCCGATTGTCTGATCAGGAATCCCACCTTCGCTGCCAATGTCCCCGATACTTGCTTTAGAAGTCGCCCCCGCAGAAGACGAACCGTATCGCGAGGAAGCCCGGCGTCAATTAACCCGTCCTGCAGGAAGATATAAATGACGGCAGCGACCACATTGCTCTCTGATACACCCTGAGCGATGAGTGCGCTCAACGAAGCCTGCATCTTGTCCGGCAAACCGGCGATAAAGGATAATTCATCCAGTTTTGGTAATGATTTAAGGGGATCAACCAGTTGCGCCGCCTGCTTTTCCAGCCAGCGGCTAAAGCGGCTTCTTGTCCCCGAATCCTTCAACGAATCAAACCGTTTTGCCGTTGAGGGTGACGCCAGCGGCTCTGATGCAATACCCTCGTCAGTCGGTCGGCAAAATGCCGGAACGTCAGAATCCGTTCCAACCGTGCGGGACTGCTGAGAAACGTGATTAGGGCGGCGAGATGCCTAACTAGACCACGGGATTGTCCGCCAGATGAGTTTCCTGCGTATTCTGAAATTTCCCCTGATCCGCCCCAGCCAGCGGCCAGGCGGTGCGGAACAATGCGCGTTTCCGGCAATGTTGTTGCTTTGTCCGCCTCGGTGCAGACATCCACCATTACAAAATGGGTATAAGCAGTCACCAGTTGATACTTCACCGCGAGATCAGTGGCTTCCGCCGCGGATAAAGTAGGGATACGTTGGGCCGCAGCCAGTCGCGCCAAGGTATCGGCGGTTTCAGGGGTCGGCCACGGTTGCAGATCCACATCGTGGGTGCTGGGCGGGTTGTCGCCAACCGCCAGCGTGAATGTTGCCGGACCGCTGGGTTGTTGGGAGAACCAGGCCAGTACATGCAGGGTATCGCCGGTGAAAATCCGTCCAACCGGATCGGGTAACTGCCGAACCGGTTCATTGGGCCAAGCGAGGGTTGCTCTAATCTTCCCCGCGCAAATACGCTCGAAATGGCGGACGATGCTCCCCGCCATTTCTTCATTGGGATGTACCAACTCACATGCCCCTGCCGTCGCTTCCGCCAACCCCCGTACCAGCCCTTCCGCCACTGCTGCGCCTACGCCCACGGTGAACAGCCGACATTCGGAACGTCTCGCTTCGGCGATGAGCTTCTCGGCCTGCCAGACTTCTCCATCAGTGATCAGCAAAATGTCAAGGGTCTGGTCTTTCGCGGGCTGACCAAAGAACGGCTGCATCAAGCGGAACGCTGAATTCCGGGTCTGGTCTTGCGGGCGCTGCCGGTAGGCCAGTTGCAGCGCCGGACCCATCTCCGTGCCTCCCATATCGGCATCAAGTTTCGCTACCCACTCGTGCGCCTGAGCTAATGTCGGCGGAACTGCGGGACGCAGACCGTCATGAAACGCCCGCGCTTCGCTGCCGAACGCAATCAGATTGAAGCGATCCGCCGGTTCGCAGCCGATTCAGAATCGCCAGCAGCGCCTGCCGGGTCTGGGCGATGGAATCGCCCTGCATCGAATCCGAGCAGTCAGCGACGAGAACCACTTGTCGGCCTTCGGTGGCGGGGCAGCTAGTCCCTTCGGGCTGAAGGCTGACCAGTGCGATCCAGCCGTCCTGATCTGGCGCATACAGCCCAAACGCAGCGCGGGCTTCGGCAGAACATCGCAGATTGAGAATGAAATCGCGATCCATCAGTGCCAGTTCGCCAGCTAAACTGACCCGCACGGCGTCTTTCTCGACGGCGACGCGGATTCGATGCGACGGTGATTCCACGACCGCTTGGCGTAGCGATCCCCTCAGCGTCAATTCCAGCCGAAAACGGTGATCGGCATCCAAGCTGATTTCAGGAACCTGATGATGTTGCAAGCCGGCTGCTGTCGGATCGCCATATCGCGGAGCCACAGTAGTGGGCAGGTGAAATCGCAGGATGTCGCCGTTCCAGACATGGAGCAGAGCATAGCGGTAGCACAGATGGGCCATTTCACCGGCTCGTAGATTGCCCACGTTGATCATGTACAAGCCCCGCCCGATTTCCTGAAGTAGGACCCCTGGTCTCCGCTGCTGATGGCGTTTTCGTACGCATTCTCGGCCTCCCGTCGGGACAATACCTGCCCCTGCAATTCCCGGTTGTTCAGCCGAATCGTCACACTCAGCAGGACGGCGTGAACGGGTACCGGAAAGATAAAGATGGGTTCGATACTGACCGCTTCGTCGTTTTGGTAGTGCTGGGTGATGGAGATTTCACCCAGTAAGCCTTCAAAATTGCCCTGGATGGCTGTGGCTCTCAAAATCGTGTTCATCGCGACGTTTGTTCTCTGAAAAAGGTTTCGGGGGAAAATCCGTCCTTGGCAACTTCCTTACATGTCTCGAAAAAATGCTAAAAGTCGACTAAATGCGAGCGCGGCAACCACACCCAAAGCTGCGCCGACCGTGGTGCCAATCACTGGGAAGAAGACGGTTCCGACGAACCCGCCGATTTTAAACCACCGAAAATCACGGCTCCCTTGCCAATTTTTCACCGATTGGGTTAAGAACTCACGCTTGTTACCTGATTTCGCGCAAGACCAACCCCGTCGCGAACGATCTCAACCGTTGTTAGGGCGACCAGAGCCGGGAGGCTTCCCCTCGCTAAATGGTTCGCACCGATCTGGATGAGCGCGTTGTGTGAAAACATTGTTACGGCTCCGCACGCCGCTCCGATCAATGCGTCTTTAAAAACGAGGTCCAGCGCCTGCCCGGTGGTTTCTTCACCATAAGAAACTTTGAAGGCGTGGACGATCCCGGACCCGATGCAACAGACAACTGCGGTCCCAAGGGCTGCGCTCGAAAGATAATTCAGGACAGGGTCAGGCGGCAGCGGAATCTGGATGGGCAATTCACACTCGCGGCGGTAGTAACAGTCCGGGTACGGGTCCAAAATTGACGGTGGTTGACCAGGAGCAAAAGCCATTTCAAATTTCATCGAATTGCCCTCCGTTGATTGGTGAAATCATCGTATTCACCGAGGCGAGTGTTTTCTAGTACGGAAAACATGATCTATTTCCGAAGTTGCGCTGGTGCTGTCAGCAGGTGTAAGCGGCTGATCGCTCCTTGATGCAGGCGGATGCGATTTGACGGGAACCTTGCCATTGCCATTGCCAATTTTCGATTGATTTTCAACTTCAAAACGGGGTAGTCCTAAAATCGGTAGGATATATACTTTCAAATCATTATTTTATAAGGATTTATTGCATAGTTTTCTGACCGGCAGGAATACCACCACGATCCGCGTTTCGCCGATGCCTTTCTGATCGTCGCGCCCGGCATCACCATCAAGGATCGGTTGAGCGTGTTGTATGCCGATACCGACGCGCCCGCGCCGCATCTGGCCCGCGACTATTACCGGCAACGCGATTTGTTGCCGAATGGCAGCGGCTGGAAAAACCTGCTGGACGGTTTGAATGCGCGCTTGAAGATCGTCAATTACCACGCCTTCGAGCCGCACGCGCTGCAAGGCAATCAACGCAGTCCGTTGGACGGCAAGCGCGGCCCGGATGGGAAAAAGACCGAGGCGAAGGAATCGCCGACGCAGATGCTCAAGCGGGTGTTGGGCGGGGCCTTCAAGCCCGACAGTCGGCTGCTGGTGATCAATGACGAGGCGCATCATTGCTATCTGCCGAAAGCGGGTAACGGCCACCGGCGCGGCGGCGATGACGATGACGGTCAGAACAATGACCGCGCCGCTCGCTGGTTTAGCGGCTTAATGGAATTGGGACGGCGCTTCAAGTTGACGGCGGTGTATGACCTGAGCGCAACCCCGTATTTCCTCAGCGGTTCCGGCTATCGCGCTTATGAGTTATTCCCGTGGGTCGTTATGGATTTTGGCCTGGTGGAAGCCATTGAATCGGGCTTGGTGAAGATTCCGTTTCTGCCGGGGCGCGACAATACCCAGCAACTCGATATGCCGGTGCTGCTGAATTTGTACGACCACATCAAGGACGGCTTGCCGGGCGGTTCGCGCCGAGCCAGGAAGACCGCCGCCGCGCCCGATTCATCGCCGACCACCGGCGAGCCGCCGCCGCAATTGCCGGGAATGCTGATCTCGGCGCTGGATCAGTTTCACGGCCATTATCAGCGGATGTTGCGACGGCGGCGCGGACTGTTCGAGACCCCGCCGGTGTTCATCGTGGTCTGCGCCAATACCGTGGTCTCGAAAGAGGTCTACAAGCACATCGCCGGGTATGAGCGCACCTTGCCGGACGGTTCAACGATGACCGTGCCGGGTTGCTATGAGGAGTTTTCCAATTTCGATCCGGTGACGCGGCAACCGCGTTCGCGACCACCGACCTTGTTGATTGACAGCGCGGCGCTGGATGAAGCGACGGTGATTGATGAGGCGTTCAACAGGATTGCCCGGCAATTCTTTTTCTGTGGCGGCGACGGCGATGAATTCGACAGTTGGCATAAAGGCTTGCGCGATTTGGCGAATTCCAAAACCAAACGCAAACAGGAAGCGGAAAAAAACTCTGCGGATTGAAATAGACGAAGAAGCATTTGAACGACTGTATGGCTTTGTCTCGCACCCCATCCCCTATCAGCCGGGGCGAAAACTGGCGGTGCGCGTGATTAGCCAGTTTGGGGAAGAGTGTACGAAGGTGTTGAGCATGGATTGATCGGGGTATTTTGCAGCGGTCAGCGCCCTATCAATTGATTAGTAGGAGCGGGCCATGCCCGCGATTTTCGCGGGCATGGCCCGCTCCTATCTAAAACCTATGCGGAATTGGTATTAGCCTCACGGGCGAATTGCGCCAGATAGGCCAATCCCTCAATCGCCCGGTTGCCGTACCACGAAGTCATTTCGCCATCAATCAGTCGCAACCTTTCCTGCGGGCAATCATAATCGCGGGCGAAAGCTTGCAAATCAGCGAATTGAAACCGGTACGGTTCGCTGCTGAACAGGATTAAATCCGCCGCATCCAGCAACGCCCGATCCAATTCCAGTTCTGGATAGCGCGACTGGGATTCCATCGGTAACGTCTCCCAGCCCACCAACTCCAGCATCCGGGCGATGTAGGTATCCCGGCTCACTCCCATCCACGGCTGACGCCAGATCAGATAAAGCACTCGCCGCTTCGGCCATGTTTCTCGCTGTAAGTCCGCCAGCGCCCGCTCGAATTCCAGCGCCAGCGTTTCCGCTTCAGTCACCCGGTTGAAAATGCCGCCGATCAAGCGATAGAGCAGCACGTTGTCTTCCGGGGCCAGCGGATGGGTCACAATCAGATGAGGCACGTAATCAGCCAGTTGATCGGCCAATAACCGTGGATTTTCGTCAATGTTCAGGATGACGTGAGTGGGTTGCAGCGCCCGCAACCGCGAATGTTTGATCTTCTTCGAGCCGCCCACGCTGGGCAACGCCACGACCGCTGACGCGGGATGAACACAGTAATGAGTGCGTCCCACCACCTGTTCGCCCAGACCCAGTGCGAACAGCAATTCGGTAAGGCTGGCGACGAGCGAAACGATTCGGGCAGGCGCGGTCACTGGCGAATGCCGCATTCCGATAGCGTCAGTCAAGGCAGCCAAATTCATCGTTAAACCCCTGGTCGCAATTCAGGATGCTGGATCGGCTTGGGCCTCCAGCCAGGCGGTCAGATCGTCCAAGGTCTTAAAATCGAGCAGCGCCTCCGCCAAAATTTCAGCGTTCACCAAGGGCAAACTACGAATTTGTTGTGACTGTTTGGCCGGAATGCGGCCAAAACGTCGTTTAATCAAGCGCAATACCAGAGCGACGCATTCTTCCTGTCGGCCTTCCTGATGACCTTCCTGCCGACCTTCCTGTCGGCCTTCCTGCCGACCTTCAGCGAAAACCTCCTGATAAAAGCGACTTTGCTTGAGATCAGCGTGGGTAAATCCAAGCATGGTCTGAATCTCCTGACGGGTTAGTTTGGGTAGACGGTAGACCAGAATAGTTTCGATCAAGTCCAGCGCCTCGGCCAAGGGTAACGGCAGCCGTTCGCTGGCCGTTCGGATCTGCCGCGCCAAGCGATGACCTTGCTCGAAAACGGTGGCCGGAGGGGTGATCAGCAGTTGCAACAACTGGATGCCGAGGCTGGGCGTAGCGACCTGGGCAAGGTCTTCCAGATATACTCGCTGAACTTCCGGTAATGTCAGCAGCGAGGCGTAGCACGGGTCTATCCGTTCCGTAGCGCGGCGGGGATAAATCACCAGCGCCCGCCACAATGGGCGGGGCGCGCTGCGATAGAGATAAAGACAGGACTTTCGCTTCAGATTCAAAAAACCGTTCGGGGTGAGCCGGTCGACCCGGTTTTATCGATGAATGCCCTTCGACAGGCTCAGGGCGAACGGATGGAGCGAAAGTCCTGAAAGAAAAATTTCCGAGAAGAACCGGCCATAGAAATCCTCATCAGACTGGGCCTGAGCTTCCAGAAAAATCAGCGGGGCGGACGGGTCATCAGCGGGCGGAATCAGTAGGCCGTCCAGACGGAAAGCCGTTTGTTTAATCTCCTCGGCGCGAAACCCGTAACCCCCCGGATTGGCGACGGTCACCCCGGCCAGTTCCAGCGCCAAAACCGGCAGGGTGCTGAAAATTCGATAGAACAGATTGTCGGTTTTCATCCGTCGGCCAAGGTTAATGGACTGCAAGGAGTGTAACGCACGCTCTCCCGCTTGCGCGGCAACGGCGTATCATTAACCCCATAACAAGTGCAAGGAGAATCCCGATCATGTCCGCCGTTATCAGCCCGCTCAGAATTCCCCACCAGGGCGTTGACCAAACCCGGCCCAAAAATAAAATCCGCTTCGTGACCGCCACCAGCCTGTTCGACGGTCATGACGCCTCAGTCAACATCATGCGCCGCATCCTTCAGGCCAGCGGCGCCGAAGTCATTCATCTCGGTCATAACCGTTCGGTTGAAGAAGTGGTGACGGCCGCCTTGCAGGAGGATGTGCAGGGCATCGCTATCAGCTCCTATCAGGGCGGCCATGTGGAGTTCTTCAAGTACATGATCGATCTGCTGCGCCAGCGCGGCGGCGACAATATCAGGGTCTTCGGCGGCGGCGGCGGCGTGATCGTGCCGACTGAAATTCGCGAACTGCATCACTATGGCGTGACCCGCATTTTCTCGCCGGAAGACGGCCAGGCGCTGGGCTTGCAGGGCATGATCGATCACATGCTGACGCTCTGCGATGTAGACCCCGGCCAGCACGCGCCCAAAACGCTGGACGAAATTAAGGCGGGTGACTGGCGGGCGCTGGCCCGGTTGATTACCGCGCTGGAAAATCAGGCGGTCACCCCCGAATTACGCCAGCAGATTCTCACTGAAGCCAAATCCCGCGCCGTGCCGGTGCTGGGCATCACCGGCACCGGCGGTTCCGGCAAGTCGTCACTCACCGATGAACTGGTGCGGCGCTTCCGGCTGGATCAGGACGACCGGCTGAACATTGCGGTGATTGCCGCCGATCCGTCGCGGCGTAAAACCGGCGGCGCCTTGCTCGGCGACCGGATTCGGATGAACGCCGTGACCGGGCCGAATCTGTATATGCGTTCGCTGGCGACTCGCGCCACCGGCAGCGAAGTGCCGGAAACGCTGGGCGACATTCTGGCCGCCTGCAAGCTGGCCGGTTTTGATCTGCTGATTGTCGAAACCTCCGGCATCGGTCAGGGCGACGCCGCTATTGTGCCGCTGGTGGATCGCGCCCTGTATGTGATGACGCCGGAATTTGGCGCGGCCTCGCAGTTGGAAAAGATTGATATGCTGGATTTCGCCGACGCGGTGGCGATTAACAAATTCGACCGTAAAGGCGCGGAAGACGCGCTGCGCGATGTGCGTAAGCAGGTGCAGCGCAATCGGCAAGCCTTCAGCCAATTGCCCGAAACCATGCCGGTTTATGGCACGATTGCCGCCCGCTTTAATGATGATGGCGTGACTGCGCTTTATCAGGGTGTGGTGGAGTTATTGCGCGATAAGGGCTTGTATATAATGCCGGGCCGCTTGCCCAAAGTGGAAAATAAGGCGACTACCGCCAAGACCGTGATTGTGCCTGCCGCTCGCGCCCGTTATCTGGCCGAGATTGCCGATACGGTGCGCGGCTATCACCGGCAAGTGCATGAACAGGTCAAGCTGATGCGGCAGCGCCAGCAGTTATGCGCCGTTAAATCAATGCTGGAAACCACCGGAAAACCGATTAGTGACCTTGAGGTTTTATTAGAGCCGGTCGAATTGCGGATCGACCCACACGCTCGCAAACTGATTGATATGTGGCCGCAAATCCGGGCCAGTTATAGCGGCGATGACTATGTGGTCAAAATCCGCGACCGCGAAATCCGTTCACCTCTGACCAGCCGTTCCCTGTCGGGTACGCGCATTCCCAAAGTGGCGTTGCCGCGCTTTGAAGATCACGGGGAGTTATTACGGTGGATGATGCTGGAAAACCTGCCGGGCAGCTTTCCCTATACCGCTGGCGTCTTCGCCTTCAAGCGCGAAAATGAAGACCCGACCCGGATGTTTGCCGGTGAGGGCGACCCGTTCCGCACCAATCGCCGCTTCAAAAAGCTGTCGGAACATGCCGAAGCGACCCGCTTATCTACCGCGTTTGATTCAGTGACGCTGTACGGCTGTGATCCCGACGAACGCCCCGACATTTACGGCAAGGTCGGTAATTCCGGGGTTTCAATCGCCACGCTGGATGATTTGAAAGTGCTGTATTCCGGCTTTGATCTATGCGCGCCGTCCACATCGGTGTCCATGACCATTAACGGGCCAGCGCCAATGATTCTGGCGATGTATTTCAATACCGCGTTCGATCAGCAATTGGAAAAGTTCGAGCGCGACAATCATCGCCCGCCGACCGATGATGAAATTGAGAAGATTCGCGCCTGGGTATTAGCCAATGTGCGCGGCACGGTGCAAGCCGACATTCTCAAGGAAGATCAGGGGCAGAATACCTGCATCTTCTCCACTGAGTTTGCCCTGAAGATGATGGGCGATATTCAGGAATACTTTGTTCATCACGGGATCAGAAATTTCTATTCAGTCTCTATTTCCGGCTATCACATTGCCGAAGCGGGCGCTAATCCGATTTCACAACTGGCGTTCACCCTGGCGAATGGCTTCACTTATGTCGAAGCCTATTTAGCGCGGGGCATGCACATTGACGATTTCGCGCCCAATCTGTCGTTTTTCTTCAGCAATGGCATGGACCCGGAATACTCGGTGATGGGCCGGGTGGCGCGGCGGATTTGGGCCACTGCAATGCGCTATAAATACGGCGCCAATGAACGCAGCCAGAAGTTGAAATACCATATTCAGACTTCGGGGCGTTCGCTACACGCGCAGGAAATGGATTTTAACGACATTCGCACTACGCTTCAGGCATTAATCGCCATTTACGACAACTGCAATTCATTACACACCAATGCCTATGATGAAGCGGTCACTACCCCGACTGATGAATCGGTGCGGCGGGCATTGGCGGTGCAATTGATCATCAATCGGGAATGGGGGCTGGCAAAGAATGAGAATCCGAACCAGGGCGCATTCATCATTGATGAATTGACTGATCTGGTCGAAGAAGCGGTATTGCAGGAATTCGAGCGCATCAGCGAGCGCGGCGGGGTATTAGGCGCAATGGAAACCGGCTATCAACGCGGCAAGATTCAGGAAGAATCGCTGTATTACGAAACCCGTAAGCATGATGGTTCATTACCGATTGTCGGCGTCAACACCTTCCGCAATCCGAATGCCAAACCGGAGCAGAACACCGTTGAACTGGCTCGCTCTACTGATGAAGAAAAGCAGAGTCAATTACGGCGCTTGCAGAACTTTCAGCAGCGGAACAGCGAGGACAGCGGCCCCATGCTGACGCAACTGAAACAGGCGGCAATCGCCAATCAAAATCTGTTCGCAGTGTTGGTGGACGCGGTGCGTTGTTGCTCGCTGGGGCAAATTACCACCGCATTGTTTGAAGTGGGCGGGCAATATCGGCGCAATATGTGAGTGGTGGAATCTTATGCGCAAAATGGTTTTGGCAACGAATAATGCGGGCAAAGCGCGGGAATTTGCGGCGCTATTAGCATCGGTCAACGTGGAGATTACGCCGCAATCAGTGTTCGCCGTGCCGGAAGCAGAAGAAACCGGACTCAGCTTTGTCGAGAATGCTATTCTCAAAGCCCGCAATGCGGCGCAGCATTGCGGATTACCGGCGCTGGCTGACGATTCCGGGCTGGTCGTAGAGAGTCTGTGCGGAGCGCCCGGTATTTATTCGGCCCGTTATGCCGGTCCTAATGCCAGCGATCAGGCCAATGTGGATAAGCTGCTGGCTGAATTGCTGGGGTTGCCAATCCAGCAGCGCATCGCCCGTTTTGAATGTGCGCTCGCATTATTGCGTCATCCTGCCGACCCCATGCCGTTGATCTGCCAGGGCAGTTGGCGCGGCGTGATTGCCTTTGAACCGCACGGGGCCGGTGGTTTTGGCTACGACCCGGTATTTCTGCCCTTGGGTCAGGAGGGGAAAACCGCCGCCGAACTGGATCTGGCGACGAAGAACCGCCTGAGTCATCGCGGTCAGGCGCTGGAACAGTTAGGCCGACAACTGGCGCAATGGTCTGACTGGTAATCACGTCACAACGGCGAAGTCAGCGAAAGCATGATCGGTTCCAGTTGTCGCCAGACTTGTTCAGCCTCGCGCTTGGAAAGCACCTTGGGCAACATATCGCGAATCGAGTCCAGTTCGACCCGGAGTTGTTCACAACTGGTCGTCGCTTCAATCCGTTCGATCCGGCGGGCGGCAGTCGGCCCCATTGCGCCTAACAAGGTGTAGCGGATAAAACCCTTGGCTTTATCCAGATTAAATCCGGGCGGGATCGCGCTTTGCGGCGGCGCTGCCGCCTGCTGTTCTTCGGCCAGCACGATGGTTTCCAACTGCTTCCAGGTGTGTTCGGCCTGCTTTTTGGAAAGCACTTTGGGCAACAGATCGCAAACGGCGTTGAGTTCAATGCGGAGTTGATCCGGGGTGGTTACCGAATCAATCAGTTCGATTCGATGGGATGCGGCTGGCCCCATCGCGCCCAGCAAGGTTGAGCGGATCAAGCCTTTAACCTTGTCCAGATTAAAAACCGGCGGCGCAGGCGGAGCTGGGACTGAAGGCGCTGCTTCCAGAGCGCGGGCCGCTGCCCGCCGCTCCAGCGGCAGCATGATTGGTTCCAACTGTTGCCAGGCTTGCTCGGCCTGCGCCTTGGAAAGCACCTTGGGCAACAGATCGCGCAACACATCCAGTTCAACCCGAAGCTGATCAACGGTGGCGGCGGCTTCGACGCATTCAATCCGGTGTTCCGCCATTGGCCCCATTGCGGCCCGCAGGACAATGCTAATCTGCGTTTTGGCGTCATCCAGGCTGAAAGCGGGTGGCTCCGGGCGCGACTTGGGATCGGGCATTGCTGACGGAGCCGCCGGAGCCGCGATAAAGCCGCCGACCGCCAATTGATCCAGCGAGAGTTCGACATCGCCGAGGGTGGTAAGCCGGGAGATCATCTCGGCGGCTGTGGAATGCCCGTCCACCATGATCAGCAAGCGACGCAGATGGGCAGGCAACTTATAAGTCCGGTTCTGGATTTCCTCCAGCCCCTTGGCGGTTTTGGTATAGATTTGGTTGAGGTCCATATCGCGTCCAAAATTAGGGTTGGGAAATGCGGTTGTCGGTGAATTAGGGTTGAAAATGTGACATTCGCAAGCATGAACAATGATCTTTAATGAGCGATAACACTATTCTAGTTTGGGAGTCATCAGCTTGACGGTTTTTTCCTCAATTCCATTGGCCTTATATGTCCATATCCCGTGGTGTGTGCGCAAATGCCCTTATTGCGATTTCAACTCGCATCCGGCGCATGGCTCTTTGCCCGAATCGGCCTATGTCAATGCGCTACTCACTGATCTGGAACAGGATTTACCCAAAGTCCGGGGGCGACGGATTGATAGCGTATTCATTGGCGGCGGCACCCCCAGTCTGTTTTCCGCCGAAGCATTGGATCAGTTGTTATCCGGGTTGCGCGCCCGGTTGCCAATGCGCCCGGATTTGGAAATAACGCTGGAAGCTAATCCTGGCGCCACTGAACAAAGCCGGTTCGCTGAATTCCGTGTGATCGGCATTAACCGTCTGTCGCTTGGGGTGCAGAGTTTTGACGATGGGCAATTGCAGCGGTTGGGGCGGATTCATGACCGCCGCACCGCGTTTGCCGCCGCCGAAGCCGCTCACGCTGCCGGATTCGATAACTTCAATCTGGATTTGATGTTCGGTTTGCCGGGACAGACTCAGCAATCGGCGCTGGCCGATATTGCCAACGCCACCGCGCTGCAACCGGCGCACATCTCCTACTATCAACTGGGCATCGAACCGAATACCGCTTTTTATCACGCACCGCCGACTTTGCCCGACGATGACGTTATTGCCGCTATTCAGGAACGGGCGCAGGCGGAACTGGCTGAACACGGCTATCGGCAGTACGAAATATCGGCATACTCCTGCGAGGGTCGCCGCTGTCGGCACAACATCAACTACTGGGAATTTGGTGATTATCTGGGGATCGGCGCGGGCGCACATGGCAAGCTGACCGATGCCGCCGCCGGACGGATTGAGAGGCGCTGGAAACAGAAGCAGCCGGATCGCTATCTGGCGGCAGCGGGAACGCCTGCTGGTCTCGGCGGCGAGACACCGATTAGCACGGCGGATTTGCCGGTGGAATTTCTGATGAATGCGTTGCGGCTGATTGAAGGTGTGCCGACGGACTTATTTACCGAACGCACTGGATTAACGCTGGCGGCTTTGGAACCGGCGCTGACTCAGGCGCGGGACTGCGGACTGCTGGATGCCTATAGCGAACGATTGCAGGCGACTGAGTTGGGGTTGCGGTTTCTGAATGATGTGCTGCAACGGTTCATGCCGTAGCAATAAAAAAGCGGGTTTGACCACGATAACCGGCGTCGTGATCAAACCCGCCAATCTTCAAAAATCATCGCTGAAGCGTGATTTTTTCCGAAAGGTTATAGATGTACAAAACCGGCGAATTGCCTGATGTTAACCGCTCATAACGAGCAGAAACGAATGTAGTCAGAGATGAATCACTGTAGCTGCCTCTTCCGCTCATCACAGCAAGAACATTTTCGAGATTATCGGTAAGATTGTATGAGAGCACAAAGCTACCATCAGACGCGGGGGCATCACATGTACAGCTAGTAGCTATACTCCACGAAGTGAGCGCAGACGATGTGCAATTTCCCGATGCGTCAAATTTATAGTCCGACTTAAACCACGGCCTGATAAACGTGAAAATTCCATTTTTTCCTAGTGTTGCCGCAGCAGCACCAGTTACACAGCGGGAACAGGTGCCCTTGATTCCAAAACCCGCTGTTACTGCATAGCAAAATTCGCTGGTGCCAGCATATTGAACTGGCGGCAGGTCAGGTGCAATCGGAGTGCCTGTTTCTTCACGCGCCTTCACAATTGTTGCCACCGGGATCAAGCAATCGGTGCTGGTCGCATTGGCCGCGCAAGGCGACTCGGCGACATCCGCGCTGAACTGCAACGATTGTTGCGCCGCTGGATCAACAACATCGGTAAAGGTGTCAGCCTGCGTCTGGCGAGTGGCGGTGGCGCGATTGAGAACCGCCTGGATCAGTGTGGACTGGCAGCCCTTCGCGGCAATCTGGCTGAGAATGCCGACCTTCGCCGCTGCGGTGTTGACCGCGCACAGAATTTCCCCGGTGGTCAGGCCGCCATACCATTGCGCATTGATCAGCAGGGCATTGGGGGTAAACCGCAAGGCGCTATTGGCGGCTTGCGCTTGTCGCGGATCGGCGTCGGAGGACGTTTGAGAAGTGCCCAACTGCTTAAATCCGCTCTCTAACGAAGCAGTTTTCGCGTTGCTCGCGATGCGGTTGGCGACATTCTGCAGCGACTGCAGGAAGCCCATATTGATCGGCACGGTGACGGGCTGACCTTGCGGATTGCCGCTGCGATCAAAAAAGCTCACGGTAGTGGTAGTGGCGGTGAAGTTGCTGAACTGCGCCTCGACCCCGGACGAATCCCTGTAGGTGGCAGGGAGCGCGTTCGCCGCCAGCGCCACATCGGCTTGGATGCCCTGACTGGAATCGGTCCAGGCCAAGCCGCTGAGTTGGGTCGCCTCTCCGGCGTCATCCTTGGTCGCCGCCACCCCGAGAATATCGGCGGATTCCGTGCCAACATTGGTGACGGCAAACCGGTTCAACCGGTCGGTAATGGCCGAAAGAATACCGACTTTGGGTTCAGTGGCGGTGGTTTTGGCGATGATAAAATTCTGGTGCGGTTCGGACCAGCTCACCGTGGTGGTTTTACCGGTGCTGGGGAACTCCGCCAAGGTTTGCTTGCTGCTGAGACCGGTCAGGAACTTGCTGCCAAAAGTAGCTACCGCAAAGCTGACGTTGGCAAATTCAACCCCATCGGCGAAAGCGCGCAAATTATGAACGCCATCGCCGATTTCATTCCAGTTGAAGGTCAGCCCAAAACCATTGTTGGTATCGCCGCAGGTCGCTGCGGTATCGGTGCGCTCGGTGCCATAGGCGGTCGGCAACCGCGTTCCATCATCAATGCTCACGACCACCTGGCTGGCTTCGCATGCCCAACCCCGGATTAAACCTACGCCGCTTTCCGAAGACCCCTGTGTGGGCGATTCCAGCAACGCTCGTGGGCTGCTGGGGGGATTGTCCACGGCTGGAATCGCGATATGTCTGGTGAGTACGAAATTTTGATGCGGCTCGGACCAGGTCACTGTCGGCGAGGTACCCGTTGTCGGAAAGTCCTTCAGGGTATAGTTGCCGATGAGCTGAGTCAGAAAGCTCCCGCCCAGTGTGGCGATCACGAAATCGGCGTTGGCAAACTCGACGCCATCGGCGAACGCCCGCAGCGTATGCGCACCTTCGCCAATGTTGCCCCAGTTAATCGTCAGGCCAAAGCCATTGTTGGTATCGCCACACGCCGTTTGCGTATCAAGGCGCTCAGTGCCGTAAGCCGTGGCCAGCAAGGGGCCGTTGTCAATGCTGATTTCCACCTTGCTGGCCTGGCACACCCAGCCCCGAATCAGACTCACGCCGCTTTCCTGAAAAGAACCCGACGAGGGCGATTCCAGACTGGCCAGGGTTTGTCCCAGTGCTACCGACCCAGAGATCGCCAAGGCAGCGGCAAACCCCAAGCGGATTAACGCCAAGGCTTTTGTAACCATCTTAAAGTTTCATAAAAACCTCTCTAAAATAGTGACTTAGAAAAAAGCCATGATGCAGCGATCAAACATCCTGCCAGTGTGCTGTTATCGTGAGGATTACTCACCCGTTTTTAAACACGGTAGCGTTTATGTTGGTCAGAATGATGCGCGGTGAATCATCAGCAATAAAAAAGCCAATATTGAAAAATCGCGGTGTACATCCTCATATAAGAAAATATGAAGATAAGGCACTGAATTTAAAAGGAAATTTAAGGATGATAGCGGCAAAAGCTAGATGTGAAAAAACGGGAAAAGTGGCAGGGTTTGCTATTTTGAAATGCCAGCTTTTCAGCGCGTTTCATTTTTTAAACGGCGGGGTTTGCTGGATGGGGATTTCGAGGACAATACCGTTGGCTTGAACCTCTCGGCTCAAGCCAACGGGCAGGTTGAAGAGTTTCAGACTATGGGGTGATAGGCCCCGAACGGCTGTAAACCCCCCCGGCGCTTGTGGCGCCAGGGGATTCATTCATTGCGCCGCCGCCCGCGAAGAGATCTGCAGCTTGATATCTTCCTTGTAGCCAATGGTGACCGGTCCAAAATCAGTCTGTCCCGGAAAGCTGACCGAGCCGGATGCAGTCATGTCTGAATCGCCAAGAGTGCCGGTCATGTTGACTGTGGCTTGAGCGGGTCCAACGCCACCAGAAATATCTAATCTGTCTAAGGACACCGGTTCAGCCATATCAACCATGGCGCCAATTCCACCAACACGAACCTCGTAGGCGTAACTAAAGCTACGGTTGCTTACAGTCGTAGGATTCGTTCCTGTACCTCCGGTCAGGTTGCCAACCGTGCAGTTCCCCTGGGCGTCGAAAGACGCCTGAACAGTGAAGCGCGGACTGTCAATGGTCAAGGCGCCGAGGTTTCGCAAGGTTGCTGAAGCGGCGCTAGACGCGCATTGGCTGCAAACGCCATTGGCTCCGAATCCCGCCGTGACCGTATAGCAAATCTCGCTGGAGCCGACGTAAACAATGGCAATCGGTCCGCTCGATACCACCAGACTTATGGTCGTGCCAGGAGCCACGACAGTACCCGATGGCGGAAGCTGGCTCAGAACGGTTCCGGCTGGGCTGGTGTTGTCCTGGACAGTGACTGTGCCCACAGTCAGTTTTGCGGCAGTAATCGCGCTGGTCGCGGCGCTTTGGAGTTGACCGACGACATCAGGGACGGTCGTCGGCCCCGTTGACAAGATCAGATTGACCGCCGCGCCGGGAACGATGGCGCTGCCTGCCGCAGGAGCCTGGCTGATTACCGTGCCCGCAGGAGCGGTGCTAGGTTGAGTCGTGACCGTGCCCAGCGTCAGTCTGGCCGCGGTCAGGGTGCTGGTGGCTTCGCTTTCGGTTTGACCGATCACGCTAGGGACCGCAACAGTCACCTTGACAGAGCCGGTAGCAACGCTGGCGCTGCTGCATCCGATACTGTTGCACGCGACCACTGAGTAGGTGTAGGAAACTCCCCCGCTGGTGGATGAGTCGGTGCAGCATTCGGACATCACCGACAACCTGGCAGCCGGGGCAATGGCCCGGTTGATGGTGTTGTCCTCAAAGCTGGTGGCGGTGGTTGATCCGAGGAACAGGCCGTCGCGGTAGACCTGATAGGAGGTTGCGCCTGGGGAAGCGATCCAGGTGATCCGCACCCGGTCGGTGAATTCGCCGTCACTGGCCGACATGCCGCCTGGCGGAGCAGGAATCTGGGTAGCGCTGGGTGTAATCGGCGTCCCGGTTTTTTCCCGCTCCCAGATGATCATCGCCACCGGCACCAAACAATCAGCGCTGGTCGCAGTGGTGGCGCAGGCGCTTTCGGCGACATCGGCGCCGAAGCGCAAGGCTTGTTGCGCAGCCGGATCGACCAGGTCGGTGAAAGTGTCGGCCTGAGCCTGGCGGGTGGCGCTGGCGCGGGTCAGAAAGCCGCTGATCACCGGGGATTGGCAACCCTTGGTGGCGATCTGACTGAGAATACCCGCCTTGGCTGAGGCAGCTTGAACCGCGCACAGCACTTCTCCAGTGGTCAGGCCGCCATACCATTGCAGATTGATCAACAGGGCTTTAGGGGTAAAGCGCAAAGTGCTGTTAGCGGCTTGGGTTTGCACGCCAGCGGCAGAGCCTAGTTGTTTGTGTCCGTCGTCAACCACGGCGGCGCTTTGCGCATTGCTGGCGATGCGGTTGGCGACCGTTTGCAGCGATTGCAGGAAGCCGACATTGATTGGGACGGTGACCGGTTCGCCTTGGGGTGCGCCAGTGTGGTCGAAAAAGCTAACGGTGGTGGTAGTCGCGGTCAAGTTGCTGAACCGGGCTTCAACCCCGGCCGAGTCTTTATAGGCGGCGGGGAGACCGTCGGTAGTCAGCGCGACATCGGCCTGAAGTTTGTCAGTCGCGTCAGTCCAGGCCAGGCTGTTGACCTTGGTGGCTGCTCCGGCGCTGTCTTTGGTGGCGGCGACGCCAACCATGTCCGGTGATTCCGGGCCGACGGCGGTAGTGGCAAACCGGTTCAGGCTGTCGGTAATAGACGAGAGGATGCCGATCTTGGGTTCGGTCGCGGTGGTGCGGGCGACCACGAAGTTCTGGTGCGCTTCGGACCAGCTCACCGTGGTGGTTTTACCGGCGCTGGGAAATTCGGCCAGGGTTTGCTTGCTGCTGAGGCCAGTTAGGAACTCACTGCCCAGGGTGGCGACCGCAAAGTTGACATTGGCGAATTCAACATCATCCGCAAACGCCCGCAGATTGTGGACGCCGTCGTTCAACCTGTTCCAGTTGGTGGTCAGCCCAAAGCCGTTGTTGGCATCGCCACACGTTGCCTGGGTATCAGTGCGCGTCGTGCCGTAGGCAGTCGCTAACCGCGCGCCGCCATCGATGCTGATCTCCACCTTGCTGGCTTCGCACACCCAGCCACGAATTAAACTGACTCCGCTTTCCGAAGAACCCTGGGTCGGCGATTCCAGGAAGGCGCGCGGGCTGCTGGGCGCATCGGAAACAGCGGGCACCGTCAGCTTTTTAGTGAACAGGAAGTTTTGATGCGGCTCGGACCAGGCGACTGTCGGCGAACTGCCGGGCGTCGGAAAATCCTTCAAGGTGTATTCGCCGATCAACTTCTCCAGAAAGCTCCCGCCCAGGGTGGTGATGACAAAGTTGACGTTGGCGAACTCAACGCCGTCGGCCACCGCCCTCAGGTTATGTGCGCCTTCGCCCACGTTGCCCCAGTTGATCGTCAGGCCAAAGCCGTTGTTGCTATCCCCGCACACGGCTTGGGTGTCCAGCCGCTCGGTGCCATAAGCCGCCGTCTGCAGCGGCCCACCGTCAATGCTGATTTCAACCTTGCTGGCCTGGCACACCCAGCCCCGGATCAGGCTGACGCCGCTTTGTTGAAAGGAATCCGCCGTCGGCGATTCCAGACTCGCCTGCGTTTGCGCCAGCGCGACTGACCCAAAGCTCAGCAAGGCGAGTCCAACCGCTAGGCGGACCAACCTTAAAGTTTTTGTAACCACTGTAAGTTCCATAGAAAACCTCTTTTGAATGGTAATTTTGGATAAAGCACATGATGCAACGATTACCATCCTGATCCTGCCAGTGAACTATTGTCGTGGGGATTGCTTCGCGACGGCAGTCTTCTCCATCAACGCGCCAAGGCGTTGCCTTATGAGCATTGCCTGACTACATAGCGTAGATGCTCAAAACCTTTTTTTGAATAGGGTAGCGTTTACGACAGGCCGAATGGCGCTAAGAGCATTGGCAATTAACAGGCCAGCACTGAAGAGCAGACAATGCTCTGCCCCGAAGTTGAAAATTAATATAAGATTTTGAATATAAAGAATAATAAGGTCATGACACGCCATTCGACGCCATATCGCTGATCGACGGGATTTACTATTTGTAAATGCCAGCTTTTCAGCGCGTTTCATTTTTGCAAACAGCGGGGCTTGCTGGATGGGAATTTCGAGGATCATGCCGCTGACTTGAGTCTCTTGACTCCAGTCAGCGGCAGGTGGAAATTGCGGGTTACGGAGTCTTCCCCCTACCGCCGAAAACTCCGCTTACTTCAATTGGCGGGAAGAACGGACTCCCGAAAAACCGACTTCGCGGGTAAGGCTGGGGTTGATGATATTAGCCCGTCTGCCGATTTTTGCGTTGCCGCCAATCTCCCGGTAGAACGCTGAAGCACAATGCTTTCTGAAAAGGAAACCGTGGCGAACTGTCCATTACTCAGTTGCAGCGTGTAGCCGGTGGAACCGGATGCAGTCATGGCTGAAGCGTTATAGCTGCCGCTCATAACAACATTGGCTACCACAATGCTACCGCTATAGATGCTATAGGAGGCAGAAAGGCTACCGTTAGCTGCGGATCCGGTGAGCGGATACGGACTCCCCAAGGTCAGGCTGGCCGCCGTGCAGTTGCCCAATGCGTCGAATTCCGCGTTGAAATCAAAATCCGGGCTGTTAATTGTCAAAGCGCCGGTGCTTTCCAATACTGCCGAAGCAGCGCCGGTGGCGCACCGGCCACAGCTTGCTCTGGCCCCATAATTCGCGGTTTCTGTGAAACAAATTTCGCTCTGGCCGACGTAGTAATAAATCGTCGGCTGTTCGGTGCGGGCAACAAAGCCGGTATCAATCCTGACGCTGCTGCATCCCATATTGTTGCAGGCGTTGACCGCATAGGAATACGTCGTGCCAGGATGGGCGGTGTTGTCGTCGAATGTGGTCGTCGTCTGAGTGAGCGGACCCAGTAACTGGCTCTCCCGGAAAACCTGATAGTAAGTCGCGTTGCTGACTGCGCTCCAGGTGATCCGAACCCGGTCGGTAAATACGCCATCGCTGGCGGAGACGATTTCAGGCGGGGCTGGAATGGTCTGTGCGGGTGGCGGCGTCACTGGATTGGGTTTAATCGGTTCATCGGTTTCTTCGCGCTCCTCCACAATGATCGCTGCCGGGATCAGGCACGCAGCGCTGGCGGCATTATCGGCGCAGGGGGCGTCGGAAACATCGGCGGTAAACTGCAACGCCTGTTGCGCAACTGGATCCACCACATCGGGAGAGAAGTCAGCCAGCGCCTGACGGGCGGCATTGGCGCGTTGCAGTACCGCCGTGATCAGCCTGGATTGACATCCCTTGGTAGCGATCTGGCTGAGAATGCCGCCTGCGCCGAGGCGGTTTGAACTGCGCACAAAACCTCACCCGTGGTCAGGCTGCCAAACCACTGCGCATTGATCAGCAACGCACCGGGAGTAAAGCGCAATCCGCTGGCGGCCTCCTGCGTTTGCGATTGCTCAGCGCCGACCAATTGTTTGGGCTGATCTGCTGCGGCGCTTTGGGCGTTGCTGGCGATGCGCTGGGCGACCGCTTGCAGTGATTGCAGGAAGCCGCCATTGATTGGGACAGTGACCGGCTGTCCTTGCGGATTGCCGTTGCGGTCAAAAAAACCCACTGTGGCGGTGGTGGCGGTGAAGTTGCTGAAGCGCGCCTCGACCCGGCGGAATCACGGTAGGCGGCGGGGAGGCCGTCGGCAGTCAGCGCCACATCAGCCTGAATGCCCTGACTGGAATCGGTCCAGGCCAGGCTGTTGAGTTGAGTCGCCTCACCAGCGCTGTCCTTGGCCGCCGCCACTCCAAGAATATCTGCGGATTCGGCGCCGACATGGGTGGTGGCAAAGCGATTCAGGCGGTCGGTAATGGCCGAAAGAATGCCGACCTTGGGTTCGGTCGCAGTGGTGCGGGCAATAACGAAGTTTTGTTGAGGTTCCGACCAGCTTACGGTAGTGGTCTTGCCAGCACTGGGAAAATCGGCCAGGGTTTGCTTGCTGGTCAGGCCGGTCAGGAACTTGCCGCCCAGCGTGGTAATGGCAAAGTTCACATTGGCGAATTCCACGTTGTCAGCGAACGCTCGCAGAGTGTGGACGCCGTCGCCGATTTCATTCCAGTTGATGGTCAGCCCAAACCCGTTATTGACATCGCCGCAGGTCGTCTGGGTGTCATCGCGGGTGGTGCCGGATGCGGTTTGTAACCGGGCCGCGCCATCAATGCTGACTTCTACCCGCTTGGCATCGCAGGCCCAGCCGCGAATTAACCCGACTCCGCTTTCCGAAGACCCCTGGGTTGGCGATTCCAGCAACGCCCGTAGGCTGCTGGGCGGATTGGGGTTGGCCGGAACCGTAAGATTTTTGGTGAATACGAAATTTTGATGCGGTTCAGACCAGGCGACTTTGGGCGAACTGCCGGGCGTGGGAAAATCCTTCAAGGTGTATTCGCCGATCAACTTAGTCAGAAAGCTCCCGCCCAGAGTGGTGATGATGAAATCAACATTGGCAAACTCAACACCGTCGGCCAACGCCCGCAATGTGTGTGCGCCTTCGCCGATGTCGCCCCAGTTGATCGTCAGGCCAAAGCCATTGTTCGTGTCCCCACACACTGCTTGGGTATCCAGCCGCTCGGTGCCGTAAGCCGTAGCCAGTAACGGCCCATTGTCTATGCTGACTTCGACCCGGCTGGCCTGGCAAACCCAGCCCCGAATCAGACTGACGCCGCTCTCCTGAAACGAACCCGCTGATGGCGATTCCAGACTGGCCTGCGCGTGCGCCAGCCCGCTGGCTCCGACAAAGGTCAAGAAAGCTAATCCCGCCGTCAGGCGGATCAGCGTCGAGACTGGCGCTGCCATTTTACCTTTCATAAATAAAACCCTCCTCATACCTGTGAGGGCTTGCGCCTTATCCATTAGCTCTGGATAAAATTGCGACTGCTTGCTTGAAAAGTTTTTGAACCAGAAGCGAAAGCCCTGTGGACCTGAAAGAAGAATGCCGCGATTCAACCTTTCCGCCAGCGAGCTGGCCTCGCGGTAGATGTAGCTGATATTGCCGTGCAGTATTCCCCTGCGCCAGGATTGGAATGAGGCTGTATTGAATCCGACTTGGCGGCTGACTATCGGCGATACTGTACAGGGAAATTTTATAAAATTAAGACCATTTTGGAAACAAGGCGCATGGATGCTAGCAGGAATTTCGCCCTATTCTCTAACTCGAAATGCCTACCAAGCGGTAAACCGACAGCTACAACTAAATAAAGTCAGGTCTTTGACCCATCAGCAGAGGTAGCCAGAACCCCGGAAGGTAATTGCATGGTGGCGCAATGCAGACTGCCATACTGGCGAATCAAATTCAGGCAAGGGATGCCCAAAACGTCCCGTCCGGAAAAACAGTCGCGCAGCCGCTCCAGCGCCACCGCATCCATAGGATCATCATAGGTCGGCATCAGCACCGCGCCATTGAGAATCAGGAAATTGGCGTAACCCGCAGGCAATCGTTTGCCATCTTCAGCATGGCGAGCCGCAGGCAGCGGCAATTCGATAAGACGGTAGGCTTTGCCATCCGCAGTGCGAAAAGATTGCAGTTGCTCCGCCATTGCCCGCAATGGCGCAAAGTGCGGGTCGGCCGAATCCGCGCATCCCTGATAAACAATGGTGTGGGGATCACTGAACCGGGCCAGAGTATCAATATGGCTATCGGTGTCATCACCAGCAAGAGAGCCGTGTTGTAACCACAGGAAGCGATTCAAACCCAGGCTTTCCCGCAGTCGTTGTTCCAGATCCGCCTGCTCCAGATGATTGCGGTTTGGATTGAGCAGACATTGGGTCGTGGTCAATAGCGTTCCTTGCCCATCGGTTTCAATACTGCCGCCTTCCAGAATCAAATTCACTGGCTCAAATTGAGTTTTGGCAAATGCGCCCAGCGTTTGCAGCCGGGTAGTTATCTGATTATCTAGTTCATAATGGTATTTGCCGCCCCAACCATTAAATTGGAAATCCAGCAATACCGGCTGGCCATTACGGTAAACCGTTATCGGGCCATGATCGCGCACCCAAATATCATTCGAGGGCGCGATATATTGCTGGCAGCGCGTCAGATCGGCATCGGCGGCGATAAGCAGATCGAGGACATGCTGGCTATGGACGGGGTCAAGGCAGCTCACCACTACGCTTTGATAACGGCTGATCGTTGCAGCCAACAGGGCAAATGTATGATCAGCCTGATCCAGCCAGGGTCGCCAATCACTGATGGCGTGTGGCCAAGTCAACAATATGGCGTCTTGCGGCGCCCATTCAGCCGGCAAAGTGACATTTTTTGTGGCATTAAACCGGACTCCAGCAATGTCAGGCGGCTTAGTCAAACAACCCGGCTACTGATAGATAACGCTCGCCGGTGTCGTAGCAGAAGGTCAGAATGCGGCTGCCATCAGCGATATCTGGCAGTTTTCTGCGCCACTGCCGCCAGCGAAGCGCCGGAGGAAATGCCGATGAAGATGCCTTCCTCCTTGGCCGAGCGCACCGCAAACCGAAAGGCGTCTTCGTAGGCGATTGGAATAATTCCATCGAGAATTGCCATATTCAACACAGACGGCACAAAGCCCGCGCCGATCCCTTGCAGTGGATGAGGACCGCGCTGACCGCCGCTTAATACCGGCGAAGCCGCCGGCTCCACCGCGAAAACCTTTAGCGCCGGGAACTGTTCTTTCAGCACTTCGGCGCAACCGGTAATATGACCGCCAGTGCCTACTCCGGTAATCAGATAATCCAGCCCTTGAGGAAAGTCGGCCAGAATTTCCTGAGCAGTGGCGCGGCGATGAATCTCAACATTGGCGGGATTTTCAAACTGCTGCGGCATCCAGCCGCTGGGCATCTCCTGCAATAGCTCCTGGGCTTTTTCAATCGCGCCGGGCATTCCTTTTTCCTTGGGCGTCAGCACCAGTTCTGCGCCCAGCGCCGACAGATAGCGCCGCCGTCCAGCTGACATGGATTCGTGGTCGATGGTGAGAATTAGCCGATAGCCTTTGACCGCCGCGACAATAGCCAGCCCGATACCGGTATTGCCAGAGGTCGGCTCAATAATAACCGTGTCAGATTTAATTAGGCCACGGCGTTCCGCATCCTCGATCATCGCCAGGCCAATCCGATCCTTAATGCTGCCGCCGGGATTAGCCCGCTCCAGCTTCATCCAGACTTCAACCTTGCGCTCGGCAAAGAGCCGGTTGATGCGGACATGAGGAGTATTGCCGATGGTTTCAAGAATCGTATTAGCTTTCATGGGGCGGTCTCTCGAATAGCAAGGAGTTGGAACAGGGCTTTACAGGTCTTGACTTACTGAAAAACTGGCGATTCCTGATACGCCAGACAGGGAGGAACAGGGTGAGGATGCGCTGAATGGGGCGCAGCCACGGTTATTTTCATCCGTCCTGATTGATCTGGCTAATCAACTCCATTAAAACAGCGTCAGCTTTGTCGTTGTCAATTTGGCAGGTGCCCGCATTTTCATGGCCGCCGCCGCCGTAACGCAACATCATTTCCCCGATATTGGTTTTGGAGCTGCGATTAATAATGGATTTACCGGTAGCGAATACCGTGTTCTGCTTCTGGACCCCCCACATCCGGTGGATTGAGATATTAATCTGCGGAAATAGCGCATAAATCATAAAACGATTGGTGGCCCAAATGGTTTCTTCATTGCGCAAATCAAGCACAACGAGATTGTTGTATACTGTGCTGCAACGCTGAAGCTGTTCCATAGCCTTGGGTTCATGTTCTGAATAAATATCTACGCGCTCTTTCACGTCCGACAATTCCAGAATTTCATCGATCCCGTGACTTCGGCAATAGCTGATGAGGTTCATCATCAGTTGATAATTGGAAATCCGAAAATTATGAAACCTTCCCAGTCCAGTACGGGCATCCATTAGAAACGACAATAACTCCCAGCCTTTTGGCCGAAGAATATCTTCTCTGGAAAATTGTGCTGAGTCGGCTTTATCAACTGCCGCCATCATTTCATCGCTAATCGTGGCGAAGGTGGTTTTACCGCCATAGTAATCAAATACTACACGGGCGGCGGAGGGCGCGTTGGGATCGATGATGTGATTATCGTATTTGGAGTTTCGCAGCATTTCGGAAGAGTGATGATCGAAAGCCAAATGCACTCCTGAGACATAAGGCAGGTTGGTGGTAATGTCGTGGCTGCTGATCTCAATCTTGCCATCCTGCATATCCTTTGGATGCACAAACTTGATATCGTCAATCAGATTGAGTTCATTGAGCAGGACAGCGCAGACCAGGCCATCCATATCGCTGCGGGTCACAAGGCGGAATTTGTCAGTCATTTATGGCTCCGTCGAATAGTCATTCAAAGCATAACGGGTGTGCGTGTGAATGCCATGTTATTGCTTTGGAGGGTGATTGGGGAAGTCGCGTCAGGCGGCGGCGAGGATGATCAGCCTCTGACTTTTGTTAAGATTTCATCAGTGTAGATTTGATCGTGATAAAAATGTAGCGGCCATCAAGCAAACCCGCAGGCGTTTTGTGAAGAATCCATCAGTAAGAAGAGCTTGGTGGAAGGCTAGGCTCATGATGTGCCTTAAGGGGCTTGAATAGCCATAACAATCCTGCCCCGCTTGGAGCAGTACAGGCACGATGCTGGCGTCAAGGCGTATCTGAACCAGAATTTTGGGGTATTGCACAGGAAAAAACCGGTTCAGCCAGTAGTCCAGATCACCTGGGCCAGAATCCCCAGAAAAGTAGCGCCCACCGTCAACGCCACCGTAGCTAATGTGGCTGGCATCTTGAACCAGCGGCGGCTCTTGGTCGGTGTTTGCAGCATCTCAATAGCCGCCTGAAGCTGGATGATTTTTTGCTCAGCATCCTGTAATCGCTCGGATTGCACTGTTTCAGAAGCTGTCAACTGATTCTGCAATTCAAAAATCCGCTTGGCGACATTGGTCGCCATCGTAATAACCTTTTCCTGAGTCAGTCGGGATTCGCTCTGAATGGTTTCCAACGTCGCGGTTAATTGCTCCATTTGCTCACGTTGTTGATCGATTTGCGTGGTTAGTTCTTCAAAAGAGGAGTTTGAGTCAGTCGGGTCGGCTTCATCACGCTGCTGGAAATCCTGTTGCAGATATTCAACCGCTTCCTTGATCTGACTGATTTGCCGATCCTGAGCATTGACCATTTGGCCGACGCTGTGCAATTGCCCCGGCAAGGCGTCAAGCCCCGCGACGTTGTGTTGCAAATTCTGAATTTCGGTTCGCAACGCTCGAAATTGGTCAAAATTGCCGCTGAACGCTTGAGTTTGTCCGGCGACGCGAGCTTCCAACTCAGTTAATGCTTGCTGAAGCATATTCAGCTCATGACGAAAATCTGATTCCAGCGCATCAACAGTCTTAGCAGCTTGCGGCTGTTGAGTTATGGCTGAATCGAGTTGGGCCAGTTGCTGACGCACATCGTCAATTGCCTGATGCCATTCACTTAATGACTCAACTGTATGTTGTAAATCCAGTTGTCTGTTTTCGAGAACGCCGAAACGCCTCTGGGTCACTTCGTGCAAATCGTTAATGGCTGAAGTTTGAATGACCAGTGTTTGATGTATTTCAGCCACATCAGCCGCCGCATTATTAGCTTCTGGCGCGGGCGCGCTCTGCAAGTCGGCGAGAGCGACTTCGAGTTGATTCAACTGCTCCTGCTGGCTTTGCAATTGCTGTTGCAGGGATTGACGCAATTCGCTTAATGAACTGGCTTGAGTGGTTAGGGCGTCCTGCACCGTGGTTAAATCCGCTGCTGTCACCGATGATTCGGGCGCAGGCGCATTCTGCAAGCTGGCGAGAGCGACTTCGAGTTGATTCAACTGCTCCTGCTGGCTTTGCAATTGCTGTTGCAACGACTGCTGCAATTCGTTTAATGATTGGTTTGAGACGATGCCAGTATTTCCT